>JBAWAM010000543.1:0-5790 GCA_049589315.1 Myxococcaceae bacterium | reverse complement strand
GGGACAGCTCCTTGATGATGCGCGCGTCCGAGTTGATCCGCCGCATCAGCACCGCCTGGTTCTCGACCGGAACGCCGTGGTCGACGAGGAGCTCGCAGGCCCGGCGCGACTCCGGGGTGATCTCCTTCGGATGGTTGAAGTGCGTCACCACGAACAGCGGCGCGAACCTCCGGAGCAGCTTCGCCAGCGCCTCGTCCACCCGCATCGGCAGGCACACCGGGATCCGCGTCCCGATGCGGATCATCTCCACGTGGGGGATGGCGCGGAGGCCTTCGAGGATCTGCTCCAGTCTCGCGTCCGCGAGCAGGAACGGGTCCCCGCCCGAGATGAGCACGTCGCGCACCTCGGGATGGGCGCGCACGTACTCGATGCCCTCGCGGATCGCGTCCTTCGTGAGCTCGGCCTCACCGCCCTTGGTGATCCGACGGCGGGTGCAGTGGCGGCAGTAGACCGAGCAGGTGTCGAGCGCGAGGAACAGCACCCGGTCGGGGTACCTGTGGACGATCGCCTCGACCGGCCGGGTCTTGTCCTCGCCGAGCGGGTCGCGCAGCTCCCCGCGCGAGACCCTGGCCTCCGCGCGCGAGGGGATCGCCTGCATCCGCACCGGACAGAACGGATGGGACCAGTCGATCAGCGACAGGTAGTACGGGCTGATCCCCATCCGGAACACCCCGGATGTCTCCAGGCAGGCCGCACGCTCCTCCTCCGTGAGCGGGACCCGCTTCTCCAGGGCCGCCAGGGAGCGAACGCTGTGACGCATCTGCCAGCGCCAGTCGCACCACTCCTCCGGCGAAGCCTCGGGAAACAGGGCGCGCCATGGAGCGTCGGCCCAATCAGGGAGAGCGCGCACCGGAATCAGGCCGCGCGCGACTGCTCGCGCCACCACTGCTGGCCGGACTCGGGCAGCGTGTAGATGGGATCGAAGTACTCGTACTTGCGGTTGAGCGCGTCCGAATCAGCCGCCTCGATCGAGGTCCGATAGTTCTTGGTCCAGTACGAGATGCCCTTTTCACGGTCGTATTCGGCGACCTGGTGGACCCATCGCTTTCCCACGAACGGCACGTCGCACACCAGCCGAGGCGTTGCGAACCCGGGGAGGAAGCCCATGATGTCGTGCTGGAGCTTCTGCGCCTCCGCCACCGAGAGCCGCCAGTGCTCCGAGTTGGGGATCATGTCGCACATGTAGAAGTAGTACGGCATGATCTTCGCGTCATCGAGCAGCCGGAAGCACAGGTCGAGCAGGTCCTTCGGCGTGCCGTTCACGCCGCGGAGCAGCACGCCCTGGTTGCGGACGTCGCGGAAGCCCATGTCGAGCAGCTTGCGGACCGCGCGGCCCACCAGCGGCGTCACCTGTGACACGTGGTTCACGTGCGTGTGCAGCGCGAGGTCCACGCCCCGTTCGATCGACTTCTTCGCCAGCCGCTCCAGTCCCTGGAGCACGCTGTCCTGCAGGAAGTGCTGGGGAATGGCCATCAGCCCCTTGGAGGCGAGGCGGATGTCCCGGATGTTCGGGATGTCCATCAGCGCGCTCACGAACGGCTCGAGCTGCTGGATAGGAAGGTTGGCGATGTCTCCGCCCGAGACGACCACGTCGCGTACCGACGGCGTCCGGCGGAGGTACGCGAGGATCTGCTCGTAGCGATCCTTCGGTGGCAGATCGAACCGATGCTTCTCCACCTGCGGTACGTCGTTGCCCACCAGATCCATGCGGGTGCAGTGTCCGCAGTACTGGGGACAGGTCGCCAGCATCTCCGAGAGCACCTTGCTGGGATAGCGGTGGGTGAGGCCCGGAACCACCCACATGTCCGCTTCGTGCAGCGAGTCGCGCTGGGCCTTCGGGTGGTTCGGCCAGTCCTCGCGGCGATCGGCGTAGGCAGGCAGCATGTAGCGCCGCACCGGGTCGTTCCACAGGTCCGCCAGGTTCATCGTGTTGAGCATCTGCGGCGGGACCAGGATGGACATGGTCGCGCGCTCGCGCTGGTCGCGCTCGATGCTCTCGACGAGATCGTCCGGCAGCAGGCTGCCCAGAGCGGCCTTGAGCTCCTTCAGGTTCTTGACGGTGTGCTTGCGCTGCCAGACAGAGTTCTCCCACTCCGCCTGCGTCACCGAGCTGTAGCCTGGAATCCTGCGCCAGTCCGGCTCCTCGAACGGACGCTCGAGGGGATACTTGAAGGGCTGCTCAGCAGGTCCGATCTTCCGCATCATCTGCTCCATCAGGCGGGGTATACCCCAGTCAAATCGTTTTCCGGAGGGAGAACCTCGCTAGGAGGTGTGCGCGTCCGGGCGCACGCTTCCCTGAGCCCAACCCGCGGCGCCTCCGGGGGATTTCAGTGCTACTCGAGTGGTACGCCCACCAGCTTCGAGAGCTCTCCGCGCTTGATTTCGATCATCCGGGGCGCACTCTTCTTGTTGCCCATCTTGAACTGAATCACCCGGTTTCCCACTGGCAGGATCAGCGGACTCCCCTGGGCAATGGGGGTCTCGCGGCCCGTGAACTTGCCATCGACCCAGACCTGGGCGCCGGCCGGAAGCGTGCTGCAGGCCAGCGTCCCGGTGGCCCTGGCCGTTGCGGCAACGGTACGCGACTTCTGCGCGGTCCGCCGGGGCGCCTCGCGCGGTCGGGACGGGGCGGGAACCTTCTCCAATCGCACCGGGACGTCGAGCACCGCATCCCCGGTCGACTTGAGCTCCCCCTGCAGCGGCTTGTAACCCGCCGCGGTCGCGGTGAATGAATAGGTCACCCCCACCTCCAGCGCGGTCGCCCTCACGTCGGGCGTCGTGCCCACGACCTGGTCGTCCAGCGTGATCTCGACGCCGTCGACGTCGCTGACGAACCGGGCGGTGAAGGTCGCCGGTGTCCTCGGCTTGTCGACCGGTGTCGGCTCGGGCTCGGCCTGGATGGCGACAGGCGCGGCCGGCCGGGGCCCTGGCTGAAGGACGAAGGCTATCGGCGGGTTCTCGCCTTCCACTGCCTCGATCCTTCTGGTTTCAGACTTGAAATCCGGAGCGGATGCGGTCAGCTCGTAGGTGCCCGGCTCGAGCGTGAGCGTCTCTCCGACGCTCTTCGGCTCACCATTCACCCGCAACTGGGCGGCTTCGGGAGGGGTGACGGTGACCTGCACCGTCGCCGAGCCCTCACCGGACAGGGCGATCCCCAGCATCATCAGGACGAGCAGCAGGACCGCACCTGTCCCCCCTAGAATGAGGAGACGTTGCCCGGGAGGGAGACGCATCACCCCTCCCGCTGCCCGCCGCACCGTGGCCCAGTCCAGCTTCCAGAAGGTGCCGGTGGCGGCCCCGTCGCGCGCCCTCCGGTACGCGGCACGCGGCGAACGCGCCGCCGCGTCCGTCCTGTCCTCCCGGGGAGTCCTGACGTCATTCCAGCGGTCGTCCGATTCTTCGCTATCCTCGCGGAGGTCCGCGGCGATCATCCGCGTGGCCTGATCCGGGGCGATCGCGTGAGGTGGGTCGTCCCAGCTCCTGGCGGCGCCACGGACCACCCTCTCCGCGCGCGTCGACACCGAAGCTTCCACCACATCGGCCTTGCCCGTCTGCGCGTCGTTGCGGAGCTGGGAAGGCACCGGGCCGATGATCGTCTCCCCCGAATAGGCCGCGCCTTCGTCCCCGATGATCACCTTGTTCTGCGCCTTGCGCTCCTCCAGCGCACGCTCGAATGCCTCGGTGGAGGCAATCAGGGTCTTGCCATCCGCCGGATCCACCGACAGGTCGTCGGATACAATCTGCGTCTTGTCGCCCGTTGCCCGCTCAGCCAGTTCCGCGGCGGACGGCGGAGGAATCGATGGGGGAGGAACCGCCTGGGGGCCGGACGGCGGCCCATCCTGCGGAAACTCTGGTCGCCGGGGCGTACGAGAAACGCTGGTGATGACTCCGGTGATCTCGATCTGCTCGGGGCGCTCCACGGTGGCGAACCGCTCCATCCGCTCTGCCTCGCGCGCGACGTCCTCCGCGAAGGCATCATTCAGGAACGCGGCCAGGTGCTTGGCCGAGTAGATCTGGTCCCCGGCCAGGAGGAAACGCATCAGGTCCTCCTGGAGATCCGACGCCCACTGGTAGCGGTCCTCGGGCTCCCGCGCGAGCGCCTTGAGGACCACCCTCTCCAAGCCTGCAGGGATGTTCGGGTTGAACTGGGTGGGCAGCGCGACTTCCGCGCTTCGCACCTTCTCCAGCGTGGAGAAGTCCGACTCGCCCACGAACAGCTTCTCGCCCGTGAGCATCTCATACAGGATCACCCCCACCGCGAACACGTCGCTGCGACGGTCGATGGGCATGCCACGGACCTGCTCCGGGCTCATGTATCCGAACTTGCCCTTGAGGATCCCCGCCTGCGTCTTCTGGGACCGGTTGGCCGCCTTGGCGATTCCGAAGTCGATGATCTTCACCTCGCCTTCGAACGAGATGAGGATGTTCTGGGGAGAGATGTCGCGGTGAATGATCCCCAGTTCCTGACCGCGCGCGTCGCGCTTGCGGTGGGCGTGGTCGAGGCCTTCGCACATCCTCGAGGCGATGTAGACCGCCTGGGCCGTCGGCATGATCTCGCGCCGTCGACGGTACCGCTCGAGCAGTGACCGGATGTCCTTCCCGGCCACGTACTCCATGGCGATATAAAAGTGCTCGTTGTATTTCCCGAGCTCGTGGATGTGCACGATGTTCGCGTGATTCAGCTGAACGCTGATCCGCGCCTCATCTATGAACATCGAGATGAACTCGTGGTCCTCCGCCATCGTCGGGAGGATCTTCTTGATGGCGAGAATCCGCTCGAACCCTTCGACGCCGAACGCCTTCGCGATGAAGACCTCGGCCATGCCGCCGACGTTGATACGCTCGAGCAGCAGATATTTGCCGAAGACAGTGGGCTTCTTCATCGACACGGCAAGTGATGCGAATCCAGTAGGTTGGCCCGCTCGACGCGGGCGCGTCGGCTCGAAGACTGTAGTCGGATCCCAGACAGGCGGTCAAACGCGCAGGCGATCCTCAAGAGACCCGCAAAGGCGAAACCCCGACACCTCTTTCGAAGTGTCGGGGTTTCAAAAAAAAATCCGGCAGCGACCTACTCTCCCGCGCGGTTTCCCGCGGAGTACCATCGGCTCTGGTGGGCTTAACTTCCGTGTTCGGGATGGGAACGGGTGTGACCCCACCGACATAGCCACCGGAAAATCATTACAATCACATACGAAGGGTTTTATCTCAATTTCAGCAGTGCCATTTCCAGGCGGCGCTCTTTCAGCGCCAGGCCTCGACCCTGACCTCGAATCCCTTACACCACTACGGAGCATGCAAGAGATGAGGGTAAAGTAAGCCGCACGACCTATTAGTACCGGTTAGCTCAACGTGTTGCCACGCTTACACACCCGGCCTATCAACGTGGTAGTCTTCCACGGGTCTTCAGGGGCTTGCGCCCGGGATACATAGTCTTGAGGTCGGTTTCCCGCTTAGATGCTTTCAGCGGTTATCCAATCGACACATGGCTACCCAGCGGTGCCGCTGGCGCGACAACTGGTACACCAGAGGTGTCTCCATCCCGGTCCTCTCGTACTAAGGACAGATCCTCTCAAGTATCCTACGCCCACAGCAGATAGGGACCAAACTGTCTCACGACGTTTTGAACCCAGCTCGCGTACCGCTTTAATTGGCGAACAGCCAAACCCTTGGGACCTGCTCCAGCCCCAGGATGCGATGAGCCGACATCGAGGTGCCAAACCTCCCCGTCGATGTGAACTCTTGGGGGAGATAAGCCTGTTATCCCCGGAGTACCTTTTATCCGTTGAGCGA
>JBAWAM010000542.1:0-6130 GCA_049589315.1 Myxococcaceae bacterium | reverse complement strand
ACAGCGCACTGTGGGCTGCGCGTCGCTGATCCGCGGCGCGTACGACCTCAATCGCTGACGGCGACGAGGTT
This sequence comes from Myxococcaceae bacterium, assembly GCA_049589315.1. Lineage (GTDB taxonomy): Bacteria > Myxococcota > Myxococcia > Myxococcales > Myxococcaceae > JBAWAM01. The sequence goes on along the minus strand of JBAWAM010000542.1, from coordinate 6,059 downwards.
GTCCTCCGAGCTCCGGTCGATCTGCTTGTTGTAGGGATCGATTCCCGCGAAGGCGGGCCGCTTGTCGACGGTGAGCGTCACCTGCTGCTCTCCGGGCTTCAACGCGACCCGCTGCAAATGCAGGACGTCCTCGCCGTCGAAGCCCTCGCTTCCCGGCTTCGCGAGGAACAGCCCCACGTCGAACGTATCGCCTGGAGCGAGCGGAGCTTCGGTCTCGACGCCCTGACCATCCGCGTAGAGCTTGCGCGCGTGGACCTGGAGCGTGACGTCGAACCGGCCGTCGTCCCGGGGCGTGACGCTCGCCGAGCCGGCGCGCAGATCGAAGAGCGTGATTCGCTCGAAAAGATCGGTGATGAGTTGCTGGTGTTCGGGACCCGCTTCTGCCCGCAGCGCCTCGACCAGGGCCCGGGAGGTCGGGTAGGGCGCGCCGCGGAAGCGGTGCCGTTCCAGCAATCCCCGGAGCGCGCGATTCACCGCCTCTTCGCCGAGGCGATCCTTGAGCAGGTACGTCACCAGCGATCCCTTGCGATAGTGGATGTAGGGCTGGTTTCCCACCCGAAGCAACGGCCGCTCTTCGACCGGCTCCGAGGCGCGATCGCTCAGGTAGGCGTCGAGCTCGTACTTCAGGAACCTTCGCAACTGATGCGGGCCATACAGCCGCTCCATGACGAGCAGCGCCGAGTACTGGGCCAGCGTCTCCGAGAGCGCGGTCGCGCCCTCGACGTCGGCGCCGACAATCTGATGCGCCCACCACTGATGGGCCATCTCATGGGCAGTGACGTAGGTGACGTAGTCGATCGACTCGGGATCCGCGAAATTCGCGATGAACCCGAGTCCTTCCGAGTAGGGCATCGTGTTGGCGAAGGCCTGGGCGAACATCGAGTAGCCGGGGAACTCGATGATGCGCGCCTGCCGGAACTGATACGGACCGAAGACCTCCTGGAAGGTATCGAGCGAGGTCCTCATCGCCTGGATCATCCGGTCCACGTTGTACGGGTGCTGGGGATCATGGAAGACCGCGAGCTCCACGCCCTTGTGGTTCTCGCGCTTCACCTCGTACCTCGCAGACTGGACCGAGAAGAAGTGCAGGATGGGCGCTTCGGAGACGAAACGGGCGGTGCGTCGTCCATCACGCGTCTCGTCCGAAACCTGGTACCCCGGAGCGATCGGCGTCTGGTCGGCATCGGTGGTGACGGTGATGTCTGCGTTCACCCAATCAGCTCCGACGTAGTTGCGGGCGTGGGCGCGCTCGTCGTCGATCGACGCAGGCAGCAGGTCCGGAGGCAGGCCGTACTTGCGGCGCTTCGTCCGGTCCGTCAGGAGCTCGTCCCGTGACATCCCCAGCTGCGGGGCGAACTCGCTGTTGTTGACGAAGGTGCCGTTGTCGACGAGCCGCTCCGTGTTGCGCTGATGCTTGAACCCGCGCTGGGCGAGCATCGTGCGGAAGGAGAGGGTGCGCGTCTCACCCGGCCGAAGCGGTTCGTCGAAGCGGAAGATCCGGTAGGCGAACCGATCGTAGATCTTCTCGAGACGCGCGCCCTCGAGCTCGAGCTGCTCCATCTCGAGGTTGTCATCGAAGCGGACGTGCACCTCGCTCAGTGGGTCCGAGGTGAGGTTCTCGAGGACGTAGCTGCCGGTCGTGACGAGGCGTGGTTCGTGTGGGTGCAGGTCGAGCTCGAGCTTCACGTCGACGATGCTGGGCTGCGGCAGCTTCTCGAAGCCGAGCAGCTCCTTCTCCATGTCGGCGAGCCGCTGCTCCTCCAGCTCGCTCGTCGTGTAGTCGTTCCAGACGTTCGTGTTGACGAAGATCCAGGTGCCGGTCCCAACTGCGACCAGCAGCGCCACCGCCGCGACGACCCCGGCGGGGCCGGCCAGGCGCCTCGGAGCACCCGCGAATCGTTCCCGAAGCTGCGCGTTCGTTCCTCGCCGCCAGAGGAGCTGACCGGCTACCACGAGCAGGACCGCGAACGCCGACCAGTAGAAGCGGAACCAATTCGCCGCCGCGACGAAGTCGCCGGTGCCGTTCATGTCCGAGAGCGGGACCGACGGGCCCGCGCCATAGCGGTAGAGGCCGTGCTCGAACCCGAGGTTCGACAACACGATGGTCGAGACGAGGAACAGCAGCATCAGTCCCCAGCCGATCGGCTTGCTGGGCGAGACGGCTTGCAGGAAGACCGCAAGCACCGCGAGCAGCGCCCAGTCGATCGCGCCTGGCAGGAGGTACCAGAGCAGGTACTTGTCGAGCTCGAAGTTCGTGTAGCCCTGCGCTGCCTGCACCACCATGGCGGTCATCGTGCTCACCACGAGCATGGCGAAGAGCACCAGCGCGAGAGCGATCGTCTTGGGCACGAGGAAGGCCCAATCGGGCGCAGCGCTGGCGTCGATGATCGTGTTGATCCGGGCATCGCGTTCCCGCCAGACCAGCTCACCCGCGTACCAGGTCACCACGAGGATCGGGAACAGCGAGAAGGCGCCGAACAGCGTCTCCACCATCTCTCGAGTGACTGGATGAAGGTCGACGCCAAAGAGCTCATTCGCGGAGCTCAGGTTGATCCCCGAGTTGGCGACGCCGAGCGCCAGCAGCACGAGGAACGCCGGGCTGCGGACCACCTGCCTTGCCTCGAAGCTCGTGCGCGCGAACAGTTGGGCGATCGAGGTGCGTACGTCGAAGCGCGGTGAGGCCAGGGGGCGCGTGCTGTGGCGCGCGGGAGCCCGATTCTCCTCCGGCTTCTGTTTCCGCACCTTCCGGGGCCGTTCCTCGAACCGGAACAACAGGCCGGCCAGGGCGATCAGCACGAGGCTGACCCCGAGCCAGAGGAGCCTGTTGTAGAGGAGCAGGCCTTCCAACGCGGGCAGCAGGGTGTTGCGCTCTGCCGCCGTCCAGTACCTGGTCGCGTTGTGGAACGCAGCAACGCCGAAGGGATCGAGGAGTGAGACGAGCGCCTCGTGCTCAGGCCCGCTCAGCGCGACGTTCATCGCGATGTACGCGAGGAAGAACCCCATCACGCCGAGATAGGTCGCCATCATCGAACGAAGCGTCGTGGCGAGCGCGAAGAAGGCGGTCGAAGTGAGCAGCAACCCCGGCAGCGCGAGGACGAAGTACGCGTATGCCAGGTCAGCGACGCGGACCTGGCCCATGGTCTCCGGGTCGACCCACGGCATCACCGAGCCCGCGGCGACCGCCAGCGGAACCGAGAGGAAGCAGGCCGCGACAATGGCGAAGGCGCCGGTGAAGCGGCCGTAGAGATAGTCGAACTTGCGGACCGGCGTGGTGCGGATGAGAGGACCGAAGCCGGTTTCGTCATCACGGACGATCACGTTCGCCACGAACGCCGTGGTCACGAACATGAAGAGGAGCGTCCAGACCAGGTGAATCTCGGCGACGGCGTAGGGGGAGTTCTTGAGGACGTTCCCACCGGCGCCGACGTTGATCTGCTCCAGCGTGACGGCGCCGAAGGTGAGTAGGAAGAAGAGGGCGAAGACGCTCCAGAACAGCGGTTGACGAAGCTGGAAGCGAAGCTCGAAGCGGGCGATCTGCGCGAAGGTCACGGGAGATACCTCACGCAGCCTTGCGGGTGGCGGAAAGGGTGGAGAAGTACACGTCCTCGAGGCCGCCCGCGACCGGGACGAAGCCGTCGTCCGGGGGCGTGTCCGAGAGCACGTGGATCACCGTGCGACCCGAGAAGAGCCGGCTGGAGATCACCTCACAACGCGCGCGCCAGTCTTCGAGCTCATTGTTGGCGATCGCCTTCTTCCACACCCGGCCGGTCAGCCCGCCGATGAGCTCGAGCGGTGCGCCCTCGAGGAGAATGCGCCCCTGCGCCAGGACCGCCATGCGAGGGCAGAGATCCGCGACGTCTTCGACGATGTGCGTGGAGAGGATGATCACCACGTTCTCGCCGATGGCCGCGAGCAGATTGAGGAAGCGGTTGCGCTCTTCCGGATCGAGCCCCGCGGTGGGTTCATCGACGATGACGAGCTGCGGTTGGCCGATGAGCGCCTGCGCGATGCCGAAGCGCTGTCGCATGCCGCCCGAGAAGCCCGAGATCGCCTTCTTGCGGACGTCCCAGAGATTCACCTGGTGCAACAGCCTCTCCACCGTGTCTCGGCGCTCCCCGCGGTGGGCGATGCCCTTCAGCACCGCCATGTGCTCGAGCAGGTCCCAGGCAGAGATGCGCGGGTAGACGCCGAAATCCTGCGGGAGATACCCCAGAGTGCGCCGCAGCAGCTCCGGCTGCTTCACGACGTCGATCTCTCCGAAGCGAATCGATCCCGAGGTCGGCTGCTGGAGCGTGGCGACGGTGCGCATCAGCGTCGACTTCCCGGCGCCATTCGGCCCCAGCAGGCCGAACATTCCTTTGGGAATTTGAAGCGTTACGCCATCGAGCGCACGCGTGCCGTTGGCGTAGGTATGCGAGAGACCTTCAATCGAGAGCATCGTTCCCCCTCCAGGGCGATGGTGGGCCTGGGCGGCCCGAGCTCAGATGAACGAAGCAGGACCAGAACGATTGCCAATTGAACAATTGTCGGCAGTCACAGCGCGGAGTTGCTCGGGAGAAGCTTCGCGGCTGAAACGAAGAAGCCCACGCACTGGAGAGTACGTGGGCTTCGTGCACCGCGTCGCTTGAGCGAAGCGCCTGGCTAGATGCGCTTCAGCTCCGGCTTCAGCTTGAAGATCCGCTCGAGCCACAGGGTCGACTGCTTCTCCACCACGCTGTTGGTCTTCAGGCGGGTGTTGAGGTGCTTGAAGTCGACGTGGTCCAGCTTCTGGTCCTGGTTGAAGCACGAGAAGACCACGGTCTCCTTCCCGGTGATCGGGTCGACGTGCTTCTGCAGGCACTGGGCGCAGATCTCCTTCATCATGCACTGCATCGGCGAGTTGATGGACCCGATCGCCTCGTGGCCCTTCTTGAGGAACGGCTCGAGCACGCCGTGTCGCGCGTCCTTCACCGCGGCCATCATCCGGTCGGAGCCGATCGCGATGATCCGGTCCACCGTGTTGAGGGGGGCGACCGGGTTCACGCCCAGCTTGCCCTCGGCCAATGCCACCATGGCCTGCACGATGTTCCCGCGGAACGAGGCGTCCTGCGGCCGGCGCGGATCGATCGTCTCGCCCTGGTCCACGGCCCAGATGATCTGGTCGGTCCCGGCCTCGATGTCGTCCTGCTTGAACAGGTCGTTCTTGCTCCGGTAGCCGGCGAAGTAGATCACCTTGCTGTTCGCCGCCTTGAGCGCGCGGGCGATCGAGAACAGCACGGCGTTGCCGAGTCCGCCGCCGGCGAGCAGCACGGTCTCGTTCTGCTCGATCTCCGTCGGCGCGCCGGTCGGGCCCATCAGCACCACCGGCTGGCCGGGCTCGAGCATCGCGCACATGCGCGAGCTGGCGCCCATCTCCAACACGATGGTCGACATCAGGCCCTTCTCCTTGTCGACCCACGCGCCGGTCAGCGCGAGCCCCTCCATGGTCAGGCGGGTGCCGTCGACCACGGGCGCGGTGCGCTCGAAGTTCTGGAGCCGGTAGAACTGGCCGGGCTGGAAGTGCGTGGTCGCGTACTTCGCCTTCACCACCACCTCGACGATGGTCGAGGTCAGCCGGTTCACCGCCACCACGGTCGCGAGGAACGCGTCGTCCAGCGCGGTGAAGAAGCGGCTCATCGCCTCAGCGCGCGCCTTCCGATCAGCGACAGAGCCGGACTCGGCCGCCTGGATCTCCTTCGCGAACAGGCGCGCGACCTCGGGGTGGCCGTCCTTGGCGGAGGCCATCGCCTTCACCACGTTCCCGGCGTACGTCGGGTGGTTGTCCCCGTAGAAGGTGATGTACCGCCCGTCCTGCTGGTACGAGGTGAAGAAGCCCACCTTCGCTGCGAGGTCCTGCTTCGGCTTCACCGGCTCGAGCTTGAACTCCGCGGACCCGGCGCCGTCGGCCTCCACGGCCTCGAAGCCCTGGAAGTAGTCGCCGCGCGCGTCGAGCTGGAAGGTGCCCGGGTACTCGAGCTCGTAGGTCACGTTCGGCGAGGTGCCGGCGGCCACGCACAGGGTCTTCGCGGGGAGCTCGTAGA
>JBAWAM010000541.1:0-3152 GCA_049589315.1 Myxococcaceae bacterium | reverse complement strand
AAGCAACGCCACGCAACAGGCGGTAAACTCAAACGCCGCACGTCGATGACTCATTCCCACAACCCATCACTCCTGCTTGCAGACCGCAAGCTATTGCCAACACGTTATCGATCTCCCCCAGGCCCCTCAACAACAGCTTCGACCGCTACGAAAGGAGATGGATCGATGGGAGCGTCAACTACGCTGTCACGGAGGGGGAAACCCAAGGTTAGTGCGAAATTCCGCACTCATGTCTAATGTCGAACAAGCAAGGTCAGGCCGCGATCAACGTGAATCACGGGTGTGGCAGGCGATCCTGAAAGTGGGGGGCCTGTGTCTTCCACGTGCTCGTCCCCGAGGGCGTCTTCGCCGATGACGGCCCCTTCCACCCGCTGCCTCCTCCTGAGGACGCCGAGGTCGAGTCGCTGCTGGAGACCTTCCTGCGCAGGCTCTTTCCTCTCCTGGAGCGCCACGGCCTCCACGAACTGGAGGCCTCCCCGAGCACGCGCTCGATGCGCTTCAGCTCTCCTCTGCCCAGGGAAAGCTTCCCCTCGGCTCGCCTCACCCGCCCCGCCGCTCGCGACGCTGCGCCAGCCTCGAGGGGTTCAGTCTCCACGCCAATACCGGGGTCTCATGATCCTACACATCCATGGAGCAACCGCCTGCGGCATGATCTACGTGGGGGATGGCGGCTGCTTCTGGGTTCGCGGTTCCTTCGATACGAAATGAGTTCTCTGGCGCTGACCTCGGCGACGGTCGTCGCACCAGACGATTGGTATCGCTGGCTGAGCTGCTGGCAGATAGTCCATCCGCCAGCTTTCCGGAGGCCGCTGGTAGCGAGGCGGCTCTAGAAGCGACGTATCGCTTCTTTGGCAACGACGCAGTCCATCCCGACGACATTCTTCATCCGCACCTCGAGCAGAGTGCGCGCCGGGCGAGCGTTTACGATGCCGTGCTGGTCCTGCATGACACGTCCAGCTTTGAGTTTCCTGGCGAGAATACGCGAACTGGGCTCGGGCCTTCACGTGGGAAGGGGCAGGGGGTCTTCGGGCATGTTTCGCTCGCCGTCGCGCCCGGTGAGGAACGGAGTCCCCTCGGAGTCTTGGCCCTTTCCACCATTGTGCGAGGGAAGGTCCCGAAGCAAAAACGGCTCGATTGGGCGGCTCGAAAAAGCGACTCAAACAGCGAGTCGAAGAGGTGGTTGGTCGGCGTCGAGAAGTCGGAAACGCAGTTGTCGGGTCGCACCAGCGCCATTCACATCATGGACAGAGAGGGTGACTCATACGCGCTGCTGTTCAGCCTGATCGCAGGCAGTCATCGCTTCGTCATTCGCCTTAATCACAATCGACGGACCGTAGATGTTGGGGAGCAAAGTATGAAGCTCACCGACGCCATGAACGTCGCGCCGGTTTTCTGCGAACGCACCGTGCCAGTATCGGTGGGTGTCAACGTAGTTGTCGCGTGAATTGATTAAGCCGCGTTTGCGTACTGCGTCTGGATTTCTGGTGAGCGTGCGACCGGATTCAGTCGCACTGCGGCGGCTGGCGTCCAGTCCCTCGTGTTTCGACTCCACCGTTCCGGGCGTGCAGCACGGGCTCGCTCGTAGACGCAGGTGCGCGCCGCAAGGACCTGTCCCTCGCGACCAAAGTGGCGCTGGTCGGGAGTGACGAACTTAATCGCGCTGTGACGGTGATCGCAGTTGTACCAGGCGACGAACTTCTCGACCCAGTCGATGGCGTCCTCGACCGAACCGAAGCCCTTCGTCGGGTACCCGGGCCGGTACTTCAGCGTCCGGAACAGCGCCTCCGAAAATGCGTTGTCGTCGCTCACCCTGGGCCGACTGAATGACGGCACGATGCCCAGCCAGTGCAGGGTCGCGAGCATCGTCGAACCCTTCATCGGGCCACCATTGTCGGAATGGAGCACGAGCCCCTTCGGGTCCACGCCGTTCATCGCGCAGGTCCGCTGGATCAGCGAAGCCGCGCGTTCCATCGACTCCTCCCCGCAGACATCCCAGCCCATGATGCGCCGACTGAATACGTCCACGACGAGGTAGAGGTACAGGAACGTCCCGCGCACCGGGCCACGCAGGTAGGTGATGTCCCAGCTCCAGACCTGGTTGGGCCGCAGCGCAACGTGTTCCACCTTCGCTCGCTTCGTAGGTGGCCGCGCTGCGCCACGGTGAACGAGCTGGCCCTCCTCACGCAGCACTCGGTACATCGTTGCTTCGCTCGCCAGGTACACGCCCGCGTCCGCGAGCCGCGGGACGACCTGCTTCGGCGACACGTTCCGGTACTCCTCCGAGTTCACGACGTCGAGCAGGTGCTTGCGCTCGCCCGCGGACAGCTTGTTGCTGGGCGTGGTGCGCGGACCTGCACGTCGATCCTCCGCCGATTCCGGAGCCCGCCATCGCTGCACCGTTCGAGCAGAGATGCCAACCGTGCCACACGCCTGTTCGAGCGTGGCGCCGGCCTTCACAGCCTCGTCGATGGAGGCCAAGGTCACTTCTCGTTCTCGTCGTCCGTGCCGTCGCCCTCGGCCTCCCAGAACGCCTGCATCTTTTTTTTTAAAACGAGGAGGGCCGCAGTCTCGGCCAGAGCCTTATCTTTTCGCCGGAGCTCCTTTTCGAGCTCCTTCACGCGCTTGTTGGCGGCCGTCAGGCGCTTTCGCTCCGTCGAATTCCGAGGCCCTGCGGGGGCCGCCTCTGCGCTCTCGAGCGCTCCGGCGGCGGCGGCACGCCACGCACTCAACTGCTCTTCGTGCAGCCCTTCGCGGCGAAGGAGTTCGCCCAGCGCGGCACCCTCAAGCCCCTGCGCCGCAGCAACGACACGCAGCTTCTCCGCAGCCGTCCACTTCTTCGGTCCGGCGACAGGTGATGCCGACTTCTTCTTCTCGTCCGACGAACTCATCACCCCGACCGTAGCCGCATGCTTCAGCCACTTCGACAATGTCGGTTGGGGCACGCCCACCTGCTGGCTCAGCGACGTTGCGCTGACCGCCGGCGGACCGACCATCCTCTTCACCATCTGCGCTTTGAACCCTTCCGTGTAGCCCACCGCTCTGCTGCCTTTACGCCCTCATCGTGGATCTCTCGACGTTCAGGTCGAGGCGACAACTACGCTGACACAGAGGGGTTGGCATCTCTGCTCGAACGGTGCAGCGATGGCGGGCTC
>JBAWAM010000540.1:0-3389 GCA_049589315.1 Myxococcaceae bacterium | reverse complement strand
GCACCGCCTTCGGGCTGGTCACCATCAGCTTGTTGAACTTACAGATCGCGATCGTCCCGGTGGTGCGGATCTGCTCGTAGGTGAGGGTGGAGACCCGAGAGAGCTCGCGGGCGTCGTTCACCACCTCCACCCGGACCTTGCCCGGCGGGGCGTAGCCGAGATCTTCGGCCATCGCCTTCCGGATCTTCTCCAGCGCGTCCAGCGCGTACGGCGCGAGGATCTCGTCCTTCCCCGGCGGGAAGTAGAAGACGAAGTGCTCGCTCTCGAGCTTCTGGTGCTCCTTCGTGATCTCGAGCGTGTCCTTCGCCAGCCGGAGATACGAGTGCTCCTTGTCGGCGATGCCCGCTTCGGTGAGCAGGCGGGTGGCCTCCTCGTAGCGGCCCTCCTCGAATGCGACCCGGCCATCGAAGTACCGCAGGGGCTCCGCGCCTTCGGGCATGAGCTGCTCGAGCTTCTCCAGCTCGGCCCGCGCACCCGGCACGTCCCACTCGTTGAGCAGCTCATCGATCCGCTGGGCCTTGCTGCTCGCAGGGTGCCGGGTCTGCGCGCCCGCCGTCGAGACGGCGAGCAACGCGATCAGCGCCGCGGCGATGCGCAGCGGGGCGTGGACTGGAATCCGGGCCATCACCGCACCAGCTCCTCGTAGTAGCGCTTCACCTGGTCCTTGTACTTCTCGGGCGCGCCCTGCTTCATCGCGTCGAGGATGTCCTTCCGGAACTCCCGGGGCGCCTGGTACTGGTCCTCGTCCGGGATCTCCACCTTCTCCTGGGACGACTGGCCGCCCATCCCCTGGCGGCGCCCGGACATCATCGGCAGCGGGAGTCCGCCGCCCTGGCCCTGCTGACGGCCCTCCTGCATCTGCTGCTGGAACTGCTGCAGCTGTTGCAGCGCCGCCTGCTGCTCCCCGTAGCCGCGCGCCGGATCACGCCCCTGCATGCGCTGCGCTGCGTCGCCCATGCGCTCCCGGATCTGATCCATCTGCTCCGTCGCGTTGTCGTCGAACAGCGGCGCCATCTGGCCCATCTCGTCCATCTTCTGCTGCAGGCCCTGGGCGCGCTTCTCGAGTCCGTTCTGCTGCTCGGACAGACCCCGGAGCTGCTGCTGATCCTCCTTGCTCATCATCGAGCCGGCGGGAGGGAAGAGTTGCTGCAGCGCCTGGTTCACCTCGCGCACCGTCTGGCCGTTCTGCTCGAGGTTCTCGGCGACCTTCCGCGACTCCTGCTGCACCGCGGGCGGGTTGCCGAAGTGCTTGTCCATCTCCGCCTGGTGCTGCCCCTGCAGGGCCAGCTGCTCGGCGGCGCGCTCGGCGCGGGCGGCGGACTGGGCGGCGAGATCGTAGTCCTCCACCTCCAGCGCCTGATCGATGTTCTCCAGCTCGGTGCGCAGCTCCTGGAGCGGGAGCTCTGCGCGATAGCCGAGCCGCTCCGGCTCCACGCCCTCATAGCCCTTCTGCGCCTCCTCCACCTTCTTGCGCAGCTCCTCCTTGAGCGCGCTGCCCTTGCGCTCAAGGCGCTCCTTCATCTTCTCGCGGTAGCGATCGCGGATCTCCTTCGTCTGCTCCGCCACCTTGCGCTGCTGCTCGCCGGTCTCCTGCAGCTCGGACATGAACTCGCCGAACTTCTTCGCGAGCTCCGGGAACTGCTCGCTGCCGAAGTCCTGATCCGCCTGCTCCAGGCTCTTCATCATCTGCTCCATCTGGAGCGCCATCTCCTGGAGCTTCTTCAGCGCTTCGTCGGCCTTGCCCTCCTGCATCAGCTTCTCGACCTCGTCGAGCGCCGAGGACATGTCCTGGTCCTCCATCAGCTCCTTCATCGCCTCCGCGTTGAGGTGCTCGTCGCGGATGCCGCGGGCCAGCTCGCTCATCCGCTGCGAGAGCTCCTCGATGCGCGAGCGGAGCTGGTTGATCTGCTGGAGGATCTCTTCGCGCAGGTTCGGATCCTGCGTCTTCTGGTAGTCCTCGATCAGCGACGACAGCTCGCGGCGCTGGGCGTCCATCTCCTTCGCCAGCTCGCGCAGCTCCTCCAGCTTGCGTCGGTCGATCAGCGACTCGAGGTAGAGGATGTCCTTCTCCAGCTCGTCGATCTCCCGTCGCACCACACCGCCCAGCCGGCGTCCGAAGTCGTCGGCCAGTCCCTTGCGGTCGATGAACCGGAGGAACATCCGCCGGGTCTCCCGGGTCGTCTGGACCTGCTTGCCGTACGCGTCGGAGATGTTCACGAGCGCGTTCACCAGCTCGGGCGGCGCGTCCCGCTGGGCCGACAGCTCGCGGGCGAGCTCGATCATGTCCCGGGCAAGCGTGACGCCGGCGTCGTCCACCGACTGGCCGCGCTTCACCTTCTCCACCTCCAGCGTCTCATCCAGATCCGGACTCTCCAGCCGGTCCGCGAGCTGGAGGATCATCCGCTCCCACAGCTGCTCCGCCCGGCGCAGCGCTTCGCGCCGGTGCTCCGCCGCGCTGTAGATCCGCACGACCTGCGTCCGGGACACCCCGCGCTTCTCGCCGGCGACCGCGTCGTTGTCGCGCCCTTCGACGAAGTAGCTGATGCGGTCTCCGGGCTTTGTTTTCAGGCTGCCTACATCCCAGGTCCAGGTGCGGCGGGTGGCGCGCCCGTCCTCGCGGGGGAGGGCGACGCGCTGCTCCTCACCGCCGGGGAGCCGGAACACCAGGTCCAGGCCGGTGAGTCCGTAGTCGTCCGTGGCCTCGTAGCGGAGCGTCACCTGCTCGCCCGGGTCGACCTCCACCTCCGCCTGCGGGAGCTGAAGCTCCACCTTCGGCGCGGCGTCTGCCTCGACCCGGAGCGGGATGTCCGGGCCGCGGTCCGTCGACTGTCCGAGCCGGCCGATGAAGCGGAAGTGGTACGTGCCGGGCTTCTCGACGATGAAGCGTCCGCGGAGGTCGCGCTCGTTCTCCACGGTGAGTGGCACCGCCGTCCCATTCACCACCGCTTCGGCGCGCGACACCTTGCGGTCAGAACGCGTCGACAGCTCGACCTCGGTGCCGGCCGGCGCGGAGATCTCTCCGTTGGTGCCAGCCACCGTCTTCGGCTGAAGCCCGGTGTAGGCGGGATAGCGGTAGGTGAGCTCGATGTCGCCGGTGATGGGCTCGTACCGGGTGACGACCTTCTCCGCCGCTTCGACCGTGACGAGGGCCTTCCACCCGGATTGCCACGGCGTTCGCCACACGCCGACCACGACCGCGCACGCCACCAGGAAGAGGAAGAGCACGCCGCCCGCTCGTCTCGAGGGGCGCGTCTCGATCAGCGCCGACGCCTCCACCCGCGCGGCGCGGTGATCCACGTCCTCCAGGAACGCGCGCAGGAGCTCGGGCGAGAAGCGGGACGCCGCGTCGGGCTCCGCGCGAAGCTCGACCGCCGAGAGCGCGTCTTCAC
>JBAWAM010000539.1:0-8782 GCA_049589315.1 Myxococcaceae bacterium | reverse complement strand
GGCAGAAGAGCGAGCCATCGCGCTGATGGAGGAAGCCGAGCGACTGCTGGAGCCGCCGCTCTCGCAGAAGACGAAGATCGCGTTGTCCCACTTCCACGACCACGTGAAGCGCGAGCAGCTCGAGCTCGCGTGGGATGCGATCACCGAGGCGGGCGCGCAGGCAGGCGCGCCTCCGGCGTTCTGGAGGTGCCTCCGTGACGCCGCATCGTTGATGGGCCTGGAGGAGCAGAGCGCGGAGGCCGTGCGCCGGGGACGCGCGGCGCAATAGCCTCAGGTGTTCGCAGCCCTGCGTCCAAGCCGGTCGCTCCGTCCATGGCCGAGCGAGCCCCTTCCCCGATGGCGTCCAGGTCGCGCCGCGTGGGGAGGGGCTCTCTGTTCATCGCCCGCACAGTCGTTGGCAGGGATTGTCACTATGATCCTGTGGCGCGTTGGCTTCCACTGGCGACCTTCCCCGCCAGGTTCGGCGGACCGCACCCACAGCTCGAGAGGACTCAGACCCATGCCGACCAAGCCCCCGTTCATGAACTTCGCGGTCGACCACATGACCCTCCTGTTTCATCCGAAGCTCTACAACGTGGCCTACACGGTGTTCCGGATCATCTTCGGGACCACGCCGGAGGACCTGCTCTACGAGAAGAAGCGCCCGGGGAAGAACGGCGCGAAGGACGTGTCGATGACCTTTGCGACCAAGGTGGGGAGCTGGACGGCGACGGACAAGGATCCGCTCCCCACCATCTTCGCGATCGTCCAGCCCTCCGAGCCGGAAGGGGAGGCGTCGCACGTGAAGGACATGCTCGAGGGGCGCGGCACCGTGGCGCATCTCCAGCACATCGCGCTGCGCACGCCGGACCTGATCGCGTTCCACAAGCACGCGACGGATCGCGGCGTGCAGTGGGTCACGCCCATCCTCAAGGATGAGGAGGAGAACCTGATCCAGGCCTTCTCCGGTGAGTGGTACCTCCCGGGGAGCAAGCCGACTGGACTGTTCTTCGAGTTCCTCCAGCGGGAGCCGAGCGACTCCGAGCTCGCGGAGATCCAGCGCCGGAACAAGCAGAGCTGGTTCCGCGACGAGACGTTCCTCGGACTGTACGCCGAGAAGGAGCGGGAGTACCGGTCCGGCAAGGTGAAGCCGTTCCTCTCCGAGGAGCTGCTCGAGGCCATCTCCCGGAAGCTCGGAGACAAGCAGGTCTACGAGATCACCGAGCAGGACATCGTCGAGGTCGAGCAGCTCATGCTCGACATGACGCGCGCCGCCGAGGCGGTCTGAAAAGCAGCCTGACCCCCTTTATGCGGCGGCGGCGGTCTGGACCGTTGCCGCCGCCTGGTCGGGCGCGACGGCGAGGGCATGCGCCGACGCCCACACCAGCGCGAGCCACACGGCGTCCGCGAGCAGCAGGTGGACGAGCTGCAGCCACACGGGCGCGAGCAGGATCACGTTCACCAGTCCGGCCACGATCTGGACGGCGAACAGCGCGGTCAGCGCGACGGCAAACTTCCTCTGGGTCGTGGAAGGCCGGAGCCCGAACGCGGCCCACCCGGCGCCGACCACCAGGAGGCCTCCGATGATCGCCAGGAGCGGGTGGAGGATGCGGAGCCTGAGCAGCACGTGCGCGGTGGGAGAGAAGTCCTGCGCGAGCCCGTGCGCGACGCTCTCCGCCGGGAAGAGGGTGTCACCCAGCGCAGCGATCGCCCCGCTCACCCCGACGACCAGCAAGCCCAGGTGCGCCGCAAGGAGTGTGGCGCCGACGAGGCCCTGCCCGCGTACCCGGAGTGCCTTCCCACCGGACGACCAGTGGGCGGCCAGCATCATCGCGGCGAGCAGCAGGAACGTGTTCACGAGGTGGGCGCCCATCCACCAGGCGCGGGCGATCGACTCGTTGTGGGCGACCATCTTGAAGATCACCAGGCCTGCGCCGACCAGGGCCTCGGTGACCATGAAGAACAGCGAGAGCACCGCGCCGGTCCGCATGGGGTGTCCGCGCCCGTGCACGCGGAAGGTCCACACGACCAGCACGACCGTGACGACCAGGGCGAGCCCGCTGGTGATCCGGTGCGTGAACTCGATGATCGTCTCCAGCGCGGGGGCCCGCGGGACCACCACGCCGTTGCACAATGGCCAGTGGTCTCCGCAGCCCGCGCCGGACTTCGTGGCGCGCACGTAGGCGCCCCAGAGGATCACCCCAACGGTGTAGAGGAGACCACCCCAGGCAAAACGACTCAGCGCACGCTCACGGTCCGTCATCGCCCCACGTCAGTACCACTTCACCGGGCGACTTCGAAGAGCGCCGCCGCGCCCATGCCGCCGCCGATGCACATGGTGACCACGCCGTAGCGCCCATTGCGCCGCTTCAGCTCGCGGAGGATCGTCGCGGTCATGCGGGCACCGGACACGCCGAGCGGGTGACCGAGCGCTATCGCGCCGCCGTTGGGGTTCACCTTCGACGTGTCCAGCCCGAGCTCGCGGATGCAGTACAGCGACTGTGCGGCGAAGGCCTCGTTGAGCTCGAAGACATCGATGTCCTCGACCTTGAGGTTGTTCTTCGCCAGCAGCTTGCGGACCGCGGGGACCGGGCCAATGCCCATGATGTCCGGCGGCACGCCCGCCACCTGGAGGTCGATGAAGTAGCCCAGCGGCTTCACGCCGAGCTCCTGCGCCTTCGCCTCGCTCATCACCACGGCGGCGGCCGCCCCGTCGGTGAGCGGGGAGGCGTTGCCGGCGGTGACGGTGCCCTTCGGGTTGAACGCCGGCTTCAGCCTGGTCAGGCCTTCGAGGGTCGTGTCCGGACGGAGGATGGTGTCGTCGCTCACGGTCACCTGGTGCGCCGTGCCGGCGTCGTCGTAGACGGTCGTGGTGACGGGGACGATCTCCTCGCGGAACACGCCCGTCTCCCGGGCGTTCGCCGCGCGCCGCTGGCTCTCGTACGCGAACTTGTCCTGGTCCTCGCGTAACACGCCGAAGCGGGCCGCCACGTTCTCGGCGGTCGCACCCATGGACGTGTAGATCTCCGGGTGTTTCTCCATGAGCTCGGGGTTCGCGGAAACCTTGTTTCCGCCCATGGGGATCAGGGTCATCGACTCGGTGCCACCGCCGATGCCGACGTCGATCGACCCGGCCTTGATCGCCTGGGCCACCAGGGCGATCGACTGCACGCCGGACGAACAGAACCGGTTGATGGTCATGGCGGGCACGCTGTCGGGCACGCCGGCGAGCACGGCAGCCAGCCGCGCCACGTTCATGCCCTGTTCGGCCTCCGGCATGGCGCAGCCGAGGATGATGTCCTCCACGTCCTCGGGCTTGAGGTTGGGCACCTGGCGCAGGGCCTCGCGGATGGCGATGGCCGCCAGGGTGTCGGGGCGCGTGTCCTTCAACTCGCCCTTGTGCGCACGCGTGAACGGGGTGCGGATGGCGCTGGCGATGACGACTCGACCGGGCATGTGCAGGTTCTCCTGAAGCAGAAAGTCGGAAACAACAACCTAGTTACGGAGCGGCTTGCCCTTCTCGAGCATGTACATCATGCGATCGCGGGTCTTCTCCTCGCCGAGCAGGCTGAAGAACGCCTCGCGCTCGAGCTCGAGCAGGCGCTCCTCGGACACCAGCGCGCTCGGCGACGTGTCGCCGCCGGTCAGCACGCGCGCCAGCTTCTGGCCGATCTTGCGATCGTGCTCGCTCACCTGATTGTTGAGCTGCATGTCGTACAGCATCATGTCGATCGTCGCGTAGCCGCTCGGGCCCAGCAGGCGGAACTGGGTGGGCCGCGGCGGGCGGAACCCGCTGTTCGCCATCCCCAGCGCCCGCGCCTTCGCGTCGCTCAGCAGGAAGTCGCGGTTGAGAGAGATTCCGTCGGACGCCGACAGGAATCCCAGCTCGCGGGCCTCCTCCGCCGACGTCGCCACCTTCGCGGTGCCGATCGCCAGGAAGACCTTCTTGAGGAAGGGCAGGGCGTCGAAGTCCTTGTCCGCCGCGTACGGGCCGTACACGTTCCGCAGCAGCATGAGGTTGCCGCCGCCGCCCGGGATCAGGCCCACGCCGACCTCGACCAGGCCCATGTACAGCTCGGCCGCCGCCTGGATCGCGTTGCCGCCCAGGGTCGCTTCGGCGCCGCCGCCGAGGGTCAGCCCGAACGGCGCGGTCACCACCGGAACGCTGCTGTAGCGCATCCGCTGATTCGCCTGCTGGAAGGAGGAGACCAACTTCTCGACCGCCTCCATCTCACCGCCGTTCACGGCCCAGAGGATCTCCATCAGGTTGGCGCCGACGGAGAAGTTCGCGCCGTCGTTGCCCACGACCATGGCCCGGAAGTTCTTCTCCGTCTCGTCGAGCCCCGCGTGCATCAGCTCGACCGTCGTCGAGCCGATCGCGTTCATCTTCGAGTGGAACTCGAGCAGGGTGACCCCGTCGCCCATGTCCCAGAGCGTGGCGCTCTCGTTCCCGAGGACCTTCCTGTTGCCGCGCTTGAGGTACTCGACCTTCATCGTGCGCGGGTTCTCGGGCACCGGCTTCACCGACTTCGTCGGGATGTCCCAGTACGTGTCGCGGATGCCCTCGACCGCATAGAAGCTCTCGCGTCCGGACGCGAGCATCTCGGTCACCCACGCCGCCGGCTGGATGCCGAGCTCCTTCATCCGCTCGACGCCCTTCTTCACGCCGTAGGCGTCCCAGGTCTCGAAGGGCCCGAGCTCCCACCCGAAGCCCCAGCGCATGCCGCGGTCGACGTTGACGATGTCGTCGGCGATCTCCGGGATGCGGCGGGAGGCGTAGGCCAGCACCTCGAGGGTGACGCGCTCGGCGAACTTCGCCGCCTTGTCCTGGGCGGTCATCACCGTGGCCACGCGCTCGCGGACGTTCTCCGCGTCCTTCGCCGCGCCCAGGGACTCGTAGCGGACCTTCTGCTGCGGCCGATACTCCAGGGTCTTCAGGTCGAGCGACAGGATCTCCTTGCCGCCCGCACCCTTCTCCTTCTTGTAGAAGCCCTTCCCGGTCTTGTCGCCGAGCATGCCCTTCTGGACCATCTGCTCGATGAACGGCGGGATCTTGAAGATGTCCCGCTCCTCGTCGTGGGGCAGGGTGTCGTAGCAGTTCTTCGACACGTGCACGAAGGTGTCGAGCCCCACCAGATCCGCGGTGCGGAAAACGGCAGACTTGGGACGCCCCATCGCCGGGCCGAAGATCTTGTCGACCTCCTCGACCGTGAGCTCCGCCTTCTCCATCTCGGCGATCGTCTTCATGATCCCGTAGACGCCGATGCGGTTGGCGATGAAGTTGGTGGTGTCCTTGCCGTAGACGATGCCCTTGCCCAGCACCTCCTCGCCGAACAGGTGGATCGCCTTCATCACGTCCGGCGACGTCTCGGGGCCCGCCACCAGCTCGAGGAGCTTCATGTAGCGGACCGGGTTGAAGAAGTGCGTCACCAGGAAGTTCTTCCGGAACGCCTCGCCGCGGCCTTCGAGCATCCCCTTGATGGAGAGGCCGGAGGTGTTGGAGCTCACCACCGTCCCCGGGCGGACCACCTTCTCGACCCGCGCGAAGAGCGCCTGCTTGACCGCCATGTCCTCCTTCACCACCTCGATGACCCAGTCGCACTCGGCGAGGCGACCCAGATCGTCCTCGAAGTTGCCCGGCTCGATGAGCTGCAGCGCGGCGTGCGTGAAGAGCGGAGCCGGCTTCTGCTTGCGCAGGTTCGCCAGGGCACCGACGGCGAACTTGTTCCGGAACGCCTTCGAGTCGGTCTTCTCACCCTCCGCGGCCTTCGGCGGAACGATGTCGAGGAGGAGGCACGGAATGCCAGCGTTGGCGAGGTGTGCGGCGATGCCGCTGCCCATGACGCCGGCGCCCAGGACGGCAACCTTGCGGATGTGGAGGCTCATGCGCTGAGGGTCCTGCCTCTTGATTCGAAAGTCAATCCGGATAGGTCGTCGCTGGACACGGCCGGCGCGATCGGGCAAGCGAGGCGACACCGTGCCCTCCGAAGAAGCTGTGTCCCATCGAGATGTGTGCTGGCGCTGCCGACGACCGCAGCGGGTCTGCTATTGCGCCCAGATTCCCACCCTGGAGACGCGGACGCGGGTGGTGTTCCTCCAGCATCGGCGCGAGAGCAGGGTGGCCATCGGCACGGCGCGGATGGCCCACCTGGCCTTGCCGAACTCGGAGTTCCACGTGGGCATCGAGTTCGAGGGGGACCCGCGAATCGACGCGCTCGCGCAGCAGCCCGGCACCTTCCTCCTGTTCCCTTCGGATGACGCCCGGCCGCTCGGCGAGCTGGCGCCGGGGGAGCTGAAGACGCTGGTGGTCGTGGACGGGACCTGGCCGCTCGCGAAGAAGTTGATCCGGATCAACCCGACCCTGCAGCGGCTGCCCCGGGTGTCGTTCCAGCCGGAGCGTCCGGGCAACTATCGCATCCGCCGTGAGCCCGCCGAGCATTGCCTCTCCACCATCGAGGCGGTCGCGGAGGTGGTGGGACAACTGGAGGGCGAACCCCAGCGGCTGCGTGAGATGCTGCGGGCGTTCGACGCGATGGTGGACGGACAGATCGCCTTCGCAGACAACCGGGAAGGGCCGTCGCGTCACCGCATCCGCAAGAAGCCGTATGTGCCGCGCGCGGTGAAGGTCGCCCGCGAGCTCCGGGAGCTGCTTCCTCGGACGGTGCT
This sequence comes from Myxococcaceae bacterium, assembly GCA_049589315.1. Lineage (GTDB taxonomy): Bacteria > Myxococcota > Myxococcia > Myxococcales > Myxococcaceae > JBAWAM01. The sequence goes on along the minus strand of JBAWAM010000539.1, from coordinate 2,137 downwards.
GGTCTACGCGGAGTCGAACGCGGTCAATCCGTCGGACGGGAGCCGCTCCCAGGAGCTGCTCCATCTGGTCGCCTCGCGGCCGACCACGGGCGAGCGCTTCGAGGCGCTGATCCGCCCGAGCCTGGAGCTCTCTCCCACGACGGCCGGGCACGTGGAGATTCCGGCCGAGGAGATCCTCGCGACGGGTGAGGAGCGCGCTTCGGCCCTCGCGCGTTGGCAGGCGTTCCTACGCGAGGACGACGCCTACGTGAGCTGGGGGTGGTTCACCCTGGGGCTGCTCCGCGAGGCCGGGCTGGAGCGGAAGATGGTCGACCTGCGCGAGCGGGCGATCGCAGTGCTGAAGACGCGTCCGGCCGGGCTCGAGGATGCGACGGTGGCGCTCGGTGGCGCTCGCCCGGAAGGCGGTCGTGGCAGGGCGGGCCGCAGGCACCGGGCGCTCGAGATTGTGCTGACCCAGCTGATCGGAGCGCTCCAGTCCCATCAGGAAAAGTAGCAAGCGCCCCCACCAGCCAGCCGCAGGACGTCTCAGGCCGAGGTGGGGAAGGGCGGCGGAATTGCATGCGTTGTTCGGGTCATTTCGAGAGGTACACGCATGCCCGACTACTCACGGATTCGTTGCCAGGCCCTTCACAGCAAGATCATGTCCGCCGAGGACGCCGCCGCCCTGATTCAACCGGGCTCCAATGTCGGAATGAGCGGCTTCACCGGGGCGGGATATCCGAAGGCGGTGCCGCTGGCGCTGGCCAAGCGGATCATGGACGCCAACCTGGAGGGCCGTAAGTTCAAGATCGGCGTCTGGACCGGCGCCTCCACCGCGCCCGAGCTCGACGCCGCGCTGGCGATGGTGGACGGGGTCGAGCTGCGCCTCCCGTACCAGTCGGATGCGGTCAGCCGGAAGAAGATCAATGCCGGGGAGATGGAGTACCTCGACATGCATCTCTCCCACGTGGCGCAGTACGTCCGGCAGGGGTTTCTGGGGAAGCTGGACATCGCGCTGATCGAGGTCACCGCGATCCGGGAGGACGGTGCGCTCGTGCTCTCCTCGTCGGTGGGCAACAATCTCACGTGGGTGGAGACCGCTGACAAGGTCATCCTCGAGGTGAACGCCTGGCAGAGCGAGAAGCTCGAGGGGATGCACGACCTCTTCAGGGATGGGGACGTCCCGAACCGACAGCCGATCCCGCTGGTGCACCCGAGCGATCGCATCGGCTCTCATACCCTGACCTGTCCGCCCGGGAAGATCCTGGCCATCGTCCCCACCAACGCGCCGGACCGGAACACGCCCTTCGCCGAGCCGGATGATGCCTCCCGGCGGATCGCCGGACACATCATGGAGTTCCTGACCCACGAGGTGAACAAGGGGCGGGTCCCGCGCAACCTGCTGCCGCTGCAGTCGGGCGTTGGCAACGTGGCGAACGCCGTGATGCAGGGGCTCGACCAGGGGCCGTTCGAGAACCTCACCGCCTACACCGAGGTGATCCAGGACGGGATGATCTCCCTGATGGATTCGGGGAAGCTCACCGCCGTCTCCGCGACCGCGTTCTCGCTCTCTCCGGCGGCGGTCGACCAGATGAACGCCCGTATGGAGGACTACCGGCACCAGATCGTCCTGCGGCCGCAGGAGATCTCCAATCATCCGGGGATCATCCGTCGGCTGGGGGTGCTGGCGATGAACGGCCTGATCGAGGCGGACATCTACGGAAACGTGAACTCGACGCATGTGATGGGATCGAAGATCCAGAACGGCATCGGCGGATCCGGAGACTTCGCGCGCAACGCGTTCATCTCGATCTTCATGACCCCATCGACGGCGAAGAAGGGAGCGATCTCCTGCATCGTGCCGATGGTCTCGCACGTGGACCACACCGAGCACGACGTCCAGGTGATCGTCACCGAGCAGGGCCTGGCCGATCTCCGCGGGCTGTCGCCCAAGGTGCGCGCGAAGCAGGTCATCGAGCACTGCGCCCACCCGGACTTCCGGCCTGCGCTGCGTGAGTACTACCGCCGCGCGCTGGAGCTCTCGCCGGGCAAGCAGACCCCGCACCTGCTCGAGGAAGTGTTCGAGTGGCACACCCGCTACCTGCGCAAGGGCACGATGAAGGCGTAGTCCGCGGCGGACTCAGGGACAGCTCGCCGA
>JBAWAM010000538.1:0-2002 GCA_049589315.1 Myxococcaceae bacterium | reverse complement strand
TGACCGTCCGGGTGAACCCCTGGGCCGAGGTCTTCTACGAGGATCGCAGTCTCGGCATCTCGCCGGTCGGCCCGATCGAGCTCCCCGCCGGACGCGTCCAGCTCGTACTCCGCAACCCAGAGCTCGGTGTCGAGCGGAAGGTCTTCGTCGAGGTGAAGCCGGGACGAGAGAAGACCCTGAAGGAGGATCTCCTCAGGTAGCGTTCACGGCTCGAGCTCGCCGTTCGGGTCGTTGCACAACACCCACTCGCTCAGCACGGCCGTCCAGCCCTCCTCTGCGTCTCCCGCGTAGCGGACGATCCCGAGGCGCAGCTCCGTCACCTCGGGGAAAGACGTCTCGCCGGTGACCGGGGTCAGCGTGCGTTCGACCACGTTCGTGCCATCCACAAGGGCCCTCGCGAAGGCGCCTCGCTGCCACTGCACCTCGACCTGACGCACTGTGCCCGAGTCGAAGCGGGCCAGGGACTCCGCATTCACGCCTGTGGACTGCAGCATCCCCGCTGCGCTGGTGAGCCCGAGCTCCCAGCCATGGGTGAAGTACAGCTCGAGCAGCGGCGCACCCGTCGAGGTTCTCAGCTCGAGGAAGGTCGAGTCGTCCTCGAGCCGAAGCTCGGACGGAACGAAGATGCGACCGCGCAGCTTGCCGCCTGAACCCAGGCCATCGAGCGCGCTGCCGGTGATCAGGGCGGTGGCGCTGTCGAGCCCGTCGGCGGCCGCATCCACCATGGCCGAGAGCTGGTTCTGCTGTGCAGCGTCGACGCTGAGCGTGCACGTCGGACACGCGGCGGTGGACGAGAAGCCGTCCACCTGACGCCAGCGGACGCAACCGGTCTGCACCTCCGTCCCGCTGTCGGGGACTCCGCTGTCGGTGCCTTCCTGGACGCAGCGTCCCGCCTGGCAGCTCCATCCTTCGAGGCAGCCGTGCGCGTCGTCGCAGAGGCGGTCGGCGTAGTCCGCGATGTCGACCGTGCAGCCTGCTCCCAGCGCAAGGCCAACCAGGAGCATCGAGCTCATTCCAATCGCCTTCACGGTCGCACCTCCGACTCGGGGGGGAACAACAGCAGGACGACCGCGGCGCTCACCGCGAACGCCGCAGCGGTCGCGTAGGAGACGTTGGCCGCGGTCGCGTTTCCCCGCGCGAAACCGGCGTTCTCATGGGCGACCGAGGTGAACCCGGCGCGGTTGCTCTCACGCTCGTACTCCCGCGCGCGCAGTCCGAAGAAGGCGCCCACTCCGGCCGCTCCGACCGAGACACCGCCCAGCGTCACCGGAAGGACCCAGCTTCGTCGGGGAGCCGGTGCCTGCTCGAGCTCGGGAGCTGGGGCAAGGATCGGGGTCGCGACAGGAGCGGCCGCCAGCGTCGACTGCGACTCCTCGGGAGCGGCTGCAGCCGCTTCCACCTCGCGAACCGGCAAGGTCTCCGCGACCGAAGCGAAGAGCTCGCGGATGGGTGGGCTGGTGAGAGGCGGCAACGTCACCTTCGGGTCGAGCAGCAGCGCCATCCGGAGGTGCTCGCGGGCCTCGTCGATGCGGCGCAGGTTGTACTTGCACAGGCCGGCGTACAGCTCGATCTGGACGGCCTCCTCCGGCGTGCTCTTCCAGGTTCCCGCCCGGTCGAGGCGCTCTACGCACTTCTCGTACTCGAGCCCGACGTAGAACACCGCCGCCTGGGCGAGGTACGGGTTCGCACTGTCGGCGAACGCGCTGGGTGAGACCAGCAGCGCGGTGGCGATGGCGAGAAGTCGCCTCACGACTCGCCCCCCTTGAGGCCGTAGCGACTCATGAGCTGGTGCACGTAGGGGCGCGTCAGCTTCGAGACCCGGGCCACTTCCGAGATGTTGCCCTCGCAGCGCTCGAGCAGCGTCTCGAGGTACTCGCGGGTGAACGTCTCCACCAGCCTGTCCTTCGCCTCCTTGAACGGGACCTCCGCGACCTCGGCGCCGCCGCGCGAGGAGGAAGCGGCGGGAGCTGCCCCCGGCGGGAGCATGGCGGAAGGGTCGTTG
>JBAWAM010000537.1:0-8610 GCA_049589315.1 Myxococcaceae bacterium | reverse complement strand
GCCTCCACCCGGGTCATCAGTCCCGACAGAAAGCGGAACGCCAGCGCGCACGCTTCGCGCAGCTCGGGATCGGCGTCCGCGGGGACGCTGTCCGGATGGAACTGCTTGGAGAGCCGGAAGAACGCCTGCCGGTGCTGTTCGAGCGTGGCGTCCGGCGGGAGCTTGAAGATCTCGTGCGCGGGGAGGGTCCGCATTGCATCGAGCTGGCTGCGAAGCCGGGTGGCCTGGGCCTTCTCACGCGCAGTGCGCACGTGCGGGTTCCGCTGCTCGACGATGGCCAGCAGCTCGGGGACGGTATTCAGCGGCGCCCAGGACCTTCCGTCCAGGGACACCCGCGACACCTCGCCCAGTCGCCCCGCGAGGATCAGATCCTTCAGCACCTCCAGCCCGACCGGTCCCAGCACCCGTCCCTCGGCATCGGCGATCCAGAACTCCGTCGTGCTCACGCCGGGACCTCCAATACCTGGGCGACGGTGGAGATGATCTCCAGCGGGTGGAAGGGATTGATGATGAAGGCGCGTGCGCCCGCATCGAGCGCCTGCTGCACCAAGGCGTCGGAGCCGAGGCTGGAGACCACGACGATCCGGGCGTCGGGATTCAGCGCGCGGATCCGGGAAAGCGCCTCGATGCCGCTCATCTCCGGCATGAACAGGTCGAGCAGCACGAGGTCCGGAGCGTCGGCCTGGACGCGCTCCAGGGCTTCGCGGCCGTTAGCGGCTTCGGCGAGCTCGTAGCCGTGCTCTTCGAGGATGTCCTTCAGGGTCGTGCGGACGAACCGGTCATCATCGACGAGCAGGAGCTTTGGCATCACCGGGGAATTGTACGAGCTCAAAGGAGGGATCGCGATGTGGAGCCTGCTCGCCTGACGAACGACCTTGTGCGCGAATCCGCCGCCGTCATTGAAGACATTCAGCCGGGGCGCACGTGTTTATGGTGCGACTCATGCGATCTGACCTCCGGCTCGAGTTCCGCCCGGACGAGCTCCACCGAATCTGCACTGCGGACGCGTGCTACGTCGCGCTGGGTCGCTACCTCCCCCGCGGACCCAGACGCTTCGCCGAGCCGGTGATCCTCTGCCATGGGCTCGGAGCGAACCGCTTCACCTGGGACTTCGACGAGCGCTACTCACTGGCTCGACGGCTCGCCGAGCGCGGCTTCGAGGCATGGATACTCGAGCTCCGCGGGCGGGGCGCTTCTGGTCCGGCCGCGCAGATCACCTTCGACCGCCAGGCAGAGCACGACGTGACCGCGGCGTTGCGCACGGTGCTGACCGCCACCGGTGCGAAGGAGGTCACCTGGGTCGGCCACTCCAAGGGAGGGCTCGTCGCGTTCGCCCACCTCGCGCGCAACCCGGCGGCGCCCATCCGGGCGATCGCCACGCTGGGGTCGCCCTTGACGTTCACGGTTCAGCGCGGGCTCAAGCCGTTCGCGAAGCTCTTCCGGCCGGCGATGATGGCCGCGCCTGCCGTGCCCATCGCGGCGCTGGCAAAGCTGGCGCTGGTGGTCCCACCTCCGAAGTGGTTCATGCGCTATCTCGTCCAGCCGGGAAACATCGATCCGGACGTCCGCCGGCGGGCGTTGGTGAACGTCGGCGCCGACGTGTCGGCGGGAGTGGGGCGGCAGTTCCTCGAGTGGATCTCCACCGGGCGTTGGACGTCCGAGGACCGGGCGTTCGACTACGGCAAGGCGCTCGAATCGACCCGAATCCCCGCGCTGATGATCTCGGGCACGCACGACCTCCTGGCGCCTCCGGCATCGGTGGAGTGGGGGCGGGGGCGATACGGGGGACCGCTCGAGCTCATGTTCGCCGGCCGGGAGCACGGGCACCGGGAGGACTACGGCCACGGAGATCTGGTGCTCGGCCGCCATGCGCCCGAGGAGCTTTACCCCCGCGTGCTGGAATTCCTGGAGGCCCGCTCCACGGGAATTTGATCTTGATCAATGGAGAATCGTGAGGTTCATGTCACTTCAAGACACTTGCCCTGCCTGTAGTGTTCAGGGCCGCGCAGTCCGAGGGTGCCAATGTCAAAAACCAGGAAGATTCTCTTGCTCTGTGGCGCGGCCGCTCTGGTGACCGGCTGTGAGGATTCGAAGCCGAAGCCGAAGCCGGCCGCCGAGGCGCCGAAGCCGGCAACAGCCCAGGCCGCGGTGGCCGAGGAACCGCCGAAGCCGAAGATCGATCCGGCGGTGCTGGCGATCTTCCAGAACCCGCCGCGCACGACCCCGAACGATCCTGCGCCGCTCGTCGAGCTCGGGAAGATGCTCTACTTCGAGACCCGGCTCTCGAAGAACCACGATCTCTCCTGCAACAGCTGCCACGACCTCGCCGCCTATGGCGTCGACGGCAAGCAGTTCTCGAGCGGCCACAAGGGCCAGCTCGGCGGCCGCAACTCGCCGACCACCTATGATGCCGCCGCGCACGTGGCGCAGTTCTGGGACGGCCGGGCGAAGGACCTGGCGGAGCAGGCCGAGGGCCCGGTGCTGAACCCGGTCGAGATGGCCATGCCGGACGCGAAGCTCGTCGCGAAGACCCTCGCCTCGATCCCCGAGTACGGGAAGCGCTTCAAGGAGGTCTTCCCGGAGGACAAGGCGCCGGTCACCCTGGCCAACGCGGCGAAGGCCATGGCCGCCTTCGAGCGCACCCTGGTCACGAAGTCGCGGTTCGACGCGTACCTCGCCGGCGACAAGAGCGCGCTGAACGATGCGGAGTTGCGCGGGCTCGAGACGTTCATCAACAGCGGCTGCACCGCGTGCCACATGGGGCCGAACCTCGGCGGAACGATGTTCCAGAAGCTGGGCCTGGTGAAGCCGTGGCCTGCGCCAGAGAAGGGCGAGCTCGACACCGGCCGCTTCCAGGCGACGAAGAACGAGACCGACAAGTACTTCTTCCGGGTCTCGGCGCTGCGAAACGTGGAGAAGACCGCTCCGTACTTCCACGACGGCGCGGTGGCCTCGCTGGATGAGGCGATCTCCCTGATGGCGCGTCACCAGCTCGGTCGTGAGCTGACTGAGGCGCAGGTGAAGGACATTGGCGCGTTCCTCCGTTCGCACACCGGAACGCTGCCCGACGCGAGCGTCATCGCCGCGCCGACTCTCCCGCCCTCGACGAAAAAGACCCCGAAGCCGGACCCGACGTAGGCGCCCCGGGCCAGAATCGGAAAAATGGGACAGGCTGCTTTTTCCTGCCGGGAGAAGCAGCCTGTCGCATTTTCGGCGACATGTCGGAAACTTCCCGCTGGTTACTGGGTCGATGCCTTCGAGAAGTAGGTCGCCCCGACAGGGCGGTGATCAACGGGGGCGCAGTCGGGCCGGGATCCCGGACTCCGCCAGCGCTTCCAGCATCTTCGTGCAGCGGTCGAAATCGGTCGAACCCTTCACCGCACAGGAGACGATCCGCGTCTCCTGCGAGTCCATGGGAACGACGAAGAGCTCCGCCCGGAAGGGGGAGCCTCCCAGCTGCTGAATCACCCGGATCCCGCTTCCCGACCGGTCTCCCAGCTTCTGGGTGAAGCGTTCGCGCTTCGCCGCGGGCGGGAACTGTGCCTGGAAATCCTTCAGGTTCTGGGCGATCGCCTCTTCTCCCATTTCGCCCTTCTCCGTCACGAACACGCCGACGATGTCGCCGCACTCGAGCACGGACACCCCCTCCTTCTCCGACGGCTGGCAGTCGGCGAATGGATCCTCCGGCTTTGCCTGGATCTTCTCGGTGCTGCCTTCCGGCGCGGGCTTCGGCGGCGGGGTGGCGCACGCGGTGAGCAGCGCAGATCCGAGCGCGGCGAGGGCGAGACTTCGGAAACGAGGCATGGTCATAGAGGCCCCTTCCAATGTGCAGTGAGCGTCGAAGGTGCAACTGCTATGACTCCGCCGGGATGTGATTTTGCCCGGAGACAGGTCATGGACGAGCAGGAGGCGCAGTACCGCAAGCGTGTTCAGGACTTCCCGCAGTCGCCCCTGACCCAGTTCGCCCTGGGACGGTTCCTGCTGGAGAAGCGCCGCTTCGCCGAGGCGATCCCTCCGCTCGAGGCCGCGAACACCCTGCAGCGCGAGTACGCAGCGGCCATGCTGGCGCTGGGGGACGCGTACATCGGCGCGGGTGAGAAAGACAAGGCACGGCAGATCCTCGAACAGGCCCGGGACGTGGCGCTCGCGCAGAGCCATCCCTCGCTCGCCGAGGAGATCGACGAGCGCCTCGCGGACCTCTGAGCAACGCGATTGTTCTGTTCTGGCCCGCACCCCTCCCGGTAGCGGCGCGTTGCCGAATCGGTGGGCGATGTCGAACGTCGCCACCCATGCGTGGTGCCATCCTCGTGCTCGCCCTCTGCTGTGTCGCGTGCCCCCGCTCGGAGAAGAAGGGCCTGCGGTTGGGCTACTTTCCGAACATCACCCACGGCCAGGCGCTCGTTGGAACCTCAGACGGCACGTTCCAGCGCGCGCTCGGAGATCTTCCTTTGGAGACGAAGGTCTTCAACGCCGGTCCTGCGGCCATGGAGGCGCTCCTGTCCGGGGCGATCGACGCCTCCTACGTGGGCCCGGGGCCGGCGATCAACGCGTTCATCAAGAGCAACGGAGATCTCCAGATCATCGCCGCGGCTGCCAACGGCGGGGCCGGATTGGTCACGAAGGCGGCTCAGTCGCCGGAGGCACTCCGGGGCAAGAAGGTCGCCGTTCCCCAGCGGGGAAATACCCAGGACATCGCCCTGAGGTACTGGCTCGGGAAGAACGGGCTCGTCCCGGACAAGGACGTCCAGGTGGTGGCGATCCCCAACCCCGAGATCGCCGCGCTCTTCGAGCGGGGAGAGATCGAGGGTGCCTGGATTCCGGAGCCCTGGACCGCGCGACTGTTGGCGATGGGAGGCCGGCTGCTCGTGGACGAACGAACGCTCTGGCCGGACGGGCGGTTCCACACCACCGTGCTGGTGGCTCGGCGGTCCGCGCTGGTGAACAAGCGCGAAACCTTGCTGCGCCTGCTCCGGGCGCACGTCGACCTCACCCGTCGCTGGCAGTCCGACCCCGCGATCTTCTCCGCTGCCGCCAACGAGGGGTTCCGGAAGGTGACGGGGCAGGCGCTCCCAGAAGCGATTCTCCGGGACGCGTTCACCCGATTGGAGCCGGGGCTCGAGCCGGACCTGGCGCAGCTTCGCGCTTCGGCGGAGCACGCGAAGGCGGTCGGCTATTCCGAGCGAACCGACCTCACGGGCCTGGTCGACACCACCCTCCTCAACAGCGTCCTCGCGGAGGAGAAGGCTGGCATCGGAGGGTCCGCGCCTGCGCGATGAGTCACGCCTCCGCCAGCCCCCACCGGGTCCGGATCCGTTGCTCGGCGGTGCGGAACAGGACCCGATCGATCGTCATCCCGCATGCCACGATCGCCAGCATCACCGCGAGGACCTGGTCGACGGCGAGCAACTCGCGCCCCACGGTCAGCAGCTGTCCCAGCCCCCCGGACGCGTAGAGCAGCTCGCCCGCGAGCAACGCACGCCATGCGAAGCTCCACCCCAGCTTGAGACCGGTGACAATCCCCGGGAGCGCTGCCGGGATCATGACGCCGAGCTGGAGGCGCCATCCGCGGACCCCGTAGGTCCGCGACACCTTCAACAGCAGCGGGTCGATCCCGAGCAGCGCGTCCTCGGTGGAGATGGCGATCGCCAGCAGCGACCCCATCACCACCACGAACACCAGGGCGGAGTCGGACAGGCCGAACCACAACAGGGCGAGCGGCAGCCAGCAGATCGACGGGAGCGCCTGCAGGCCGTTCACGATCGGCTTGAGCCCACGGCGAACCACGTCGACCTGGGCCAGCACCACGCCGAGCGTGAGCCCCAGGGCCACCGAGAGGGCGTACCCACGCCCGAGCCGCCCGAGAGACTGGGCAATGGCCGGCATGAGGCGCCCCTCTCGGAAGAGGCCGACCAGCGCCTCAACGACGGCGCCCGGGCCGGGGAAGAGATACTGGGGCCAGGGGCCGTACCGTGATGAAAGCGCCCACAGGGCGACCAGGGCCGCTCCGAACGCCAGGGGAATCGCTGCCTGGGTGAGTCGATGCATCGCGGTTGTCTCCGTTCTCGTCGTGGGCGAGGTCGGCCTCGGGAGCCGCCTTCAGGCGCGCACGAATCTCCACGGCCAGGGTCGCCAGCTGCAGGTCGTCGGGGTCCCGTTCGCTCGACAGGCGCAGCTCGAGGTCCGCCACGATCCGTCCCGGCCGGGGCGCCATCAGCACGATTCGCGAGCCGAGCAGCACCGCTTCGTTGACGTCGTGGGTGACGAACACGATCGTCTTTCCCCGCTCCCGCCAGAGCCGATGGAGGAGCGCATTCATCTGCAGGCGCGTCTGCGCATCCAGCGACCCGAACGGTTCGTCCATCAGCAGGACCGGCGAGTCGACCGCCAGCGCGCGCGCCAGGCTCAACCGCATCTTCATGCCGCCCGAAAGCTGGTGGGGGAGCGCGTCCTCGAACCCGTCGAGCTGCACCAGCCGGAGGTACTCGCGCGCCCGCACCTTTCTCTCCTCGCGGGGGAGCCCCCGGGCGGCGAGCACGAACGTGACGTTCTGCTCGGCGGTCATCCACGGGTAGAGGGCGGCGTCCTGGAACATCAGCAGGCGATCCGGTCCCGGTCCCGTCACCGGATGCCCGTCGATGCTGACGGTGCCTCCGGTCGGGTGGATGTGTCCCGCGAGCGCGTACAGGACGGTGGACTTCCCGCACCCCGAGGGCCCGAGCAGGCACACGAACTCGCCCGAGCGCACGTTGAGGTTCACGTCGCGCAGCGCCTCGACGTGACCGGGATAGACGTGGCTCAGGCCGTGTACGCTCAGCTGCGCCTGGGCGTCGTCGACCCGGGACGGGGACAGGAGCTGCCGGCTCGCCTCTCGCGCCCGGTCGAGCAGCTCCCGCGCGGACCTCGAAGCGGCCGTCCAGAAGGAGTCCCGGAGGGGTTGATCGGGCGGGGGCTCGGGTCGGGTCGCCGGTCCGACGAAGTCGTAGCGAAGCCGGCGCCGCTCGCAGCAGCGACTCTTCGGGTTGAATACGAGGCATTCGTCGACCGGCGACGCATACACGTGCAGGGTCAACGCCCACGGCTCACCTTCGGCGATCCGGACCGCGTGCAGCACCCCGCTCCCGAGCGGGTCCTCGAGCTGCCCTCCCTGGATCACCCGCGGTGGCCCCGACGGCTCGACCAACGCAGGCCCGGGACCGTCGCCTCCTTGAAGGAAGCGGTACGAGGTGGTCTCCACCGCGCCGATCATCGGGAGCATCCAACAGCATTGCCCGCCGTGGTCGTGGATGGGCGAGCGGGCCCCCGGCGCCCAGGCCAGCAGCAGCACCTCGAACCGCCTCTCCCGATGCACCAGCGTCCGGGTGTAACGGCCCTGGCGCACGTGGATCCAGCGTTGAAGAGACGGCACGGACGGCCGCAGCGTCGCGAGCACTTCCCGTATTCCGTCGACGCCGCGCTCGTTCATGGCGAGCTCGAGGCGATGGACGAACTCCCTCAATGGAAGTTCTTCTTCCCATTGGGTCGGAGCGAGCATGTCAGATCACCTCGAGAACGACCGGTGCGATGCTGTTGTTGCAATAGCCGAGGCGATTCCAGTCGGCCTCATCGGGCTGGACCAACCCTCCGCTGTCGTGCGCGCGGGCGCGGAGCACGGCGCGTCCGGGCTCCTCGAACGAGACGACGGCCCTCCACCTCGTCCACGCCCATCTCCCTGCGGAATCGAGGAGCTCGGCCGGAGTCCAGTCCTCGCCGCCCCCCACCGCCACCTCGACCCCGGAGATCTCGCCCTCTCCGGTCCACGCCCACCCGGAGGCGTCGACGCGGCCGCGCGGCACCCGGTCCCCTTCGAGCGGAGAGGTGATCAGCGCGCGGACCCGCACCCGTTGCACGGGCGCCGCGACCCGTCCGGCCTCGTCGATGAGCACGTAGCGCTCGGATTGGAAGTGTCCCCGGAAGGGGGCGGTGATCGCCTCGATCCGCCGCAGCCACTTCACGCTCGCCATCCCATACCAGCCGGGGACGATCAGCCGCAGGGGCGCCCCGTGTTCCGGCGTCAGCGGCGCCCCGTTCATCTGCACGGCGAGGAGCACCTCTTCGCTGGTGGCCTTCTCCCGCGGGAGGGATCGGGCGAAGCCGCCGTCGGCGCTCTCGAACAGGAGCTCCACCACGTCGTCGCGCAGGCCGGCCTTCTCGAGGACGCGGACCAGCGGAACGCCCGTCCACTCGGCGGTGCTGACCGCACCCAGGGACCAGGGCTCGCCCCGGGGCAGCGGCCGCATTCCCAGCCGACCGTTGCCGGCGCACTCCATCGTGACCGTCTGGCTGCGCAGGGAGAAGGCGAGCAGCGCGTCCAGGTCGAGCGTCAGCGGCGCCCGCACCGCGCCTCCGATTTGCAACGTCCACGCCCCGGCGAGCTCGGGCAGGTCGAAGTTCGAGCGGACGAAGTGCGCGCCAGACGGGGTCAGCAGGGGGCGGAGCTGGCCCGGTGACGTCTCGCGGTTCCGCGGAGACACCGGCAGGGTCACCACCTCGTCCAGGGATTGGTGCATATGCGAGTTCGACACGCGCCCACCTCCGGTGGCGAACCATGTTCACCACGAAGCAGTGCGTGAA
>JBAWAM010000536.1:0-10451 GCA_049589315.1 Myxococcaceae bacterium | reverse complement strand
CGCGAGCTCCCTGCTGCCCTGGGCGCGGCCGTGGATGGCGCGCTGGCGAAGTCGCCCGCCTCGCGGCCCCGACTTCCCCAGCTGCGAGCGGCGCTCGAGTCGTCGATGCTCCAGGCGGGCGAGGTGGTGGGACTGCCCGAGCTCTCGGCCCTGGTCGTCGCGGAGCTACCGGGCGCAGGTCGCCTGCGCTGGTGCCGGAGCGCCGGAGATCCCGTGACGGGTCAGCGAACCCAGACCGTCGGAACACGGGGGAGCCGATCGCGGATCAGTCGCCCGACTTGATCCCGTATCTACTCAGCAGCCCGTGAACGTGGCTGCGCGCCAGTCCGGCGCTCCGGGCGACCTCGGAGATGTTGTTGTCGCAGCGCTCGAGCAGTGCGAGCAGGTACTCGCGCGTGAACGCGTCGACGATCCGCTCCTTCGCCTCCTTGAACGGGAGCTCCTTCAGCGCATCCGGGGCGCGGATCGCGTGCGTCGAAGAGAGCGCCCTCCGGGATTCCAGCTGCTCGAGCTCGCCGCCCGCCAGGACCAGCTGGATGACGTTGCGCAGCTCGCGGACGTTACCGGGCCAGGTGTGCTCGATCAGCTTCTGCTCGAGCTCGGGAGACAACGCGAAGTCCGGGCGCTCCGCCTGCTGCACGATCCTGCGCGCGAGGAGCGGGATGTCCCCCGCCCGTTCACGCAGCGCCGGCACGTGAACCGACACGACGGCGAGCCGGTAATAGAGATCCGCGCGGAATCTCCCCGCCGCGACCTCCGCCTCCAGATCCCGGTGGGTGGCGGCCACCACGCGGATATCGATGTGATGAGTGGCTTCGTCTCCGACGCGGCGGACGGTCCCGCTCTCCAGCACGCGCAGGAGCTTCGGCTGCAGATCCAGAGGCAGCTCGCCGATCTCATCCAGGAACAGCGTTCCGCCGTGCGCCTCCAGCAGCATGCCCTTCCGGTCGGTGGCGGCTCCGGTGAAGGCGCCGCGCGCGTGGCCGAAGAGCTCGCTCTCGACCAGGCTGGGCGCCATGGCCCCGCAGTCGACCACCACGAAGGGCCGGTCTCTGCGCGAGGAGTGCTTGTGGATGCCCCGGGCCAACAGCTCCTTCCCCGTCCCGGTCTCGCCGAGGAGGAGCAGCGTGAAATCAGTCCGTGCAGCGCGCTCGAGGACCTCGAAGACGCGACGCATGTTGGGGTGCTCTCCGATCGCATCACCGAAGGACGTCCGGGTGGGGGCACCTTCCGGGACCGCAGCGTCGGCCTCCGGCTCGATCCGCAAGACGGTCCGGCCCAGCGAGAAATCCGCCGTGCCGGCGACGGTGACCTCCTGGATGCGCGTGCCCAGTGAGAAGGTCCCGTTGCGAGAGCCGAGATCCTTCACCCGCACGCCTTCGGGTCTGGCCTGTAGCTCGAGGTGGAAACGCGACACGGTCGGATCGGTGAGACACAAGGCAGCATCACTTTGCGTCCCCACGACCACCGTGCCTTCCACACACATCGTCCGGCCTTCATCCGGCCCCGCACGGACGGTCACGTTGAACCGACGTTCAGTTCCGGCGGAGGCGGCGCTGACCAGGACAGCGGGAGAGAGTGGTTCAGTAGAGGAGACGGCCATGAAGCGCCTAGTATAGAACCTTCGATGCTGCCGAGCTCTGGCGACAATTCCAGGTCCGAGTCCGCGAATGGCGCCGGTGAGGTCCTTTCGCCGGCATTCTCCGTCGGGCAGATCATCGGTGACAACTGGCGCGTGGAGGGCCGACTGGGTCAAGGCGGGATGGGCATCGTGTACCACGCCCATGACATCGCCCTCGGACGAAGGGTCGCCATCAAGGTTCTGGCGGATCACCTCACGGACGACCCTACGGGCGTGGCGAGGTTCGAACGAGAGGCGCGGCTGACCGCGCAGCTCGAGCACCCGAACATCGTCACAATCTACAACGTCGGCCGCGCGTCCGGCCGGCCGTTCATCGTGATGAAGCTGCTGGAGGGCATGTCCCTGCGGCATTACCTCGGCTCGCTGCCCGGCCCGATGTCGCTGAATGAAGTGCTGGAGGTCTCGCGCCAGGTCTGCGCCGGGCTCGACTTCATCCATCGGAAGGGGTTCGTCCATCGCGACGTGAAGCCATCCAACATCTTCCTCGGACCAGACGGACACGCCACGCTGCTCGATTTCGGCATCCTCCACGACACCCAGACCGAGTTCACCCGGTCCGGCGTGAGGCTCGGGACGCCGACGTACATGGCACCGGAGCAGGCGAAGTCGAAGGCGATCGACGGAAGAGCCGACCTGTTCGCCTACGGGGTCGTGCTCGCGCGGATGCTCGCGGGCCGTGCGCTCGACGTGACCGGGCCGGACCAGGGCCCCACGCTAAGCGCCCGCGAACTCTGCAGGATTGCGCCCTGGATCGAGCGCCCGGTCGCCGAGGTGATCGAGCGGGCGACGGCGGAGTCTCCCGGAGCGCGATACGCAACCGCACCTGCGCTGCTTGCCGCGCTGGAGAAGGCGGCCCCGATTCCGGAGGCGGTCACCGAAACCGTCAACTCTGCGTCTTCGGCGGCGTCTTCAGCGAGGCGCCCGTTGAAGCGGGCGATCGCCGGCGCCATGGTTGTCGTTGCCGCCGTCGTGCTGTGGGTGATGGCTCCTTCGCAAACACCGACGCGCAGCACCGAGAAGCCAGCTCCGGTGGCGGAGCCGGCGGTCCTCGTCGCGAACCAGGCGCTTCTTGCCGAGAAGCCTGCGCCCCCGGCCGAGCCGCCGGGACCGTCGACTGAACCTGCGCGCGCGACGGTCCGGACCCGCCAGGCGCCGGTGCCGAAGGCCAAAAGAGAAGCCCGGCGCGAGCCGGAGCGCAGCAAGAGCATCGACCCCGGCGAACTGCGCGTCATCACGCGGAGCGCCGGCACCCCAACCTGGGCACGGGTCGTGGTGAACGGACAGCACCGCGGCTCGACGCCCATTGCGCTCGACGTCGCGCCGGGAACGCACGTGGTCCGCGTCGAGCGGGACGGCTTCCGTCCCGAGGAGCGCACCGTCCAGGTTGCATCCGGGGTGCGCGTGGTACTACGGGTCGATCTCGAACCATGAGCTTCCTCCTCCTGCTCACCGCAGTGGCGCTGGCGCAGACTCCGGTCCCCCAGAGCCCTGGCGCCGAGGCAACAGCGACTCTCGAAGCGGGAAAGACGGCGCTGGCGGAGGGTGAGTTCGAGCGAGCGATCTCCGTCCTCGACGCGGCCTCACGCCAGACGATGGATGACACGCTGTTGGGTCGGATCCACCTCGCCCGCGGAGAAGCGTACGCCGCACTCCAGGAATACGGCGCGATGGAAGTGGCGTTCGCCCAGGCCCTGACGCACGACCCGGACATCCGCCTCGATCCGACCCTGGTCGACCCGAAGCGGGTCAGCCTGCTGGAGGCGCTGCGCAACACTCTGCATGGGCAGCTCGACGTCGTCGTCACGCCTCCCGGCGCAACGCTGGTTCTCGATGGGCAGACGCTCGGCCCGGCCCCATGGCAGGGCGGGATCGCCATCGGGACGCATTCTCTGGAGATCGTCCCTCCCGCAGGAAACCCGGTGCTGATCCACGTGAAGGTCAGGCCGGACCGGACCGAGCGGGTTCGCTTCGAGTTCCCCCAGAACCCGCCAACGGCGGCCGGGTCGCCCGGCCCGCTCGCGTTCACCGTGCAGGCGCGCGGCGTGACCTCGATCGATCGGCCTTTCGCGCTGGGCGGCGAGATCGGTGCGGGGCTCGGAGGAAGAACCTTCTTCGGAGAGCTCAACGGCACTGCAGGCGCAGCGTTCGGCGTGAGCGCTCGCGTGGGTGCGCGCGCGCGCCGCTGGATCGGTCCTCTTTCGCCACGCGTGAGCCTCGACGGATTCCTCGTGTTCGCGGGAGGCGCCATCCCGGGCTTCGGCGTGAGCGGTGGCGCCGAGCTCGACTTCGGAATGGGCATCGTGCCGTTTGCCGAGGTCAGCGGTCGTCTTCTGGCGCCTTCCGACGCGTTCCGGACCTCCGCCGTGATGGGCACCCTCGGCGTGCGCTTCGAGCTCGGCAACGCGTCCGCGCTATAGTCCCTTCTGCTAAGGTTCCCAGCGATGCCCAGGTTCCAGTCCCTCCGGTCGCTGATCGCAGTGGCCTGCGCGGTGTGTGCGTCACCGGTCGTGGCCGCTCCGGTCTTCTCGGACGACGTCGAAACCGGAGGAGCGTGGGACGAAGTCACCCCCGGACCCGCGTCGAACGCGATCCAGGCAACGTCCGAAGCTGCGCACCGGGACACGTACGGGATCCGGCATACCGACCTGGACGCGAGCGCCGGGGGCGTCCAGGGCGTCGTCATCTACAAGTTCGTCCCGGTTCAGGGACGCGTCTACGGGCGCTTCTGGTTCCGGCACACACCCCAGAGCACCCGGGGAAACCTCCTCGTCTTCAGGATCGCTGGAGTGGAGGCGGAGATCCGCATCGAACATCCAGTCCCTCCTGCCGAACCGACCGGTGCGTCCTGGGAGCTCGCCGGCCGCCAGGGAGACGCGGGCACATTCGTCAGGGCCGGCGCCGGTCCGAAGGTGAAGGTGGGCGAGTGGGAGCTCATCGAGCTCGCGGTGGAGGGGATGGGGACCGCGAATGGGAAGCTGACATTGTTCGTGGATCGGCAGCAGGTCGTGTCGAGATCCGACCTCGATTTCCGAGACGCCATGTACGTCGCTGGGGCCGTGGTGCTCGGCGGTCAATGGAGTGACCGTCCGGAGTTCAAGGGCGTGAGCGACTTCGACGATGTACGGGTGTCCGTGGAGCCACCGGCCAGCCGCCTCGGATTGAGCGTGGCGGCGGCGCCGGAGGACGTGAGCAACTGCGTTCCGCTGGCGGTCTCGCTCCATGACACGCCGGCGGACGATGCGGCGCCGGCGCCCTACGATGTCGAGGTCAGGCTCGTGGATGTGAAGGACGCCGGGACATTCCATGCCGACGCGACCTGTGGCACCGCAATCGCTCAGACGATCATCCCGAAAGACAGCACCACCACGACCGTCTACTTCGCTTCGGAAGCGGCCGGCACGTTCGAGCTCCGGGCGGAGCACGACGACTTCTTCCCCGGCGTGCTCGAGTTGACGAGCACCGCAACCGGCGTCGGCCTGCCAGATCCATGGACCGGCAGATGCCAGACCTCACCGGAGCCGGTTGCGCTTTCGGCCGCAGCGCTGGTGCTCCTGGGCGCCCTCGGACGACGACGGCGTTGACGCCCTCTCCCGCGGCAAGCGGGTGAGCGAGCGCACGCAAGCTGCGAACCCGCCGGGTCGTTCGGATCTTTGCCCCGAGGCAGAGGCGAATGAACGACGCCATTCACAGCAGGCGGAGGTCCCTTCACCGTCGCTTCGTCTTCGCGATCACGGCTTCGCTCATCCTGCATCTGGCGTTGCTGGTCCCGCTCGCGACGACTCCGGAGCCGCGCACCGGTACGGGTGCAGGCGGGAACGTCGAGGTCAGCATCGTGGCGGCGCCACCGCCTGCACCGCTGTCGTCGGGTGACGAGCCCGTTCCGGACGCGAGGCGCGAAAGAGCCTCCGAATCCGACGTCGAGCGCGGAGAGGATCCGGCCGGCGATCCCGCGGGCGTCGCGGATGGGAGCGTCGGCGGGTTACCCGGCGGAGTTCCGGGTGGCGCCGTCGGCGGCGAACCCGGGGGTGAGCTGGGCGGAGACCACCGCATCACGGGAACGATGGTGGTGAAGTGCGTGGTCGCTGCCGACGGGACGCTCGAGGACTGCCGCGTGCTCAGGCCGCTGCCGCGCGTGAGCGCTGCGGTCCTGAACGCACTCGAGACCTGGAGGTTGCCGCCCCTGCCCCGCGATGATCGACCGAACGCGGTCGATCACGTCGTCTCCGTCCGACTGCTCCTGCCGACTACTGCGAGTAGATGACGACCGAGTAGGGCCCGATCGCGAAGGTCGCGTTGTAGGGCATGCCGTCCTTGCCGCCCGAATAGGCGTGGGTATCGAGAGACGGGGTGTTCCCGAAGTCGCCCGAGTAGCCACTCCAGTCGCTGTTGAAGCGTACGTACCAGCGGCCGCCGCGGGGGAAACCGGCGTTGTAGCTGGAGAAGGTGTGCCGGCTGAAGTTGGCAATGACCACGACGTCGTCGCCCGGCCCGCCGACGTTCCAGCGATGGAACGCGAGGACCTTGTCGTTGTTGTTGAGGTGGTGGACGTTGACGTTCGGTCCGAGCAGGCCGCGCGTGTTGTTGAACCAGTTCCGACGCAGCCGGATCAGGTCGCGGTAGAGCCGGGTGATGCCGCTCCAGGTCCCGGCCTTGTTCCAATCGAGCGGGTCCTCCGCGGCGAAGTAGCCGTCTTCGAGGAACTCCTGACCGGAGAAGATCATCGGAATGCCAGGGCTGGTCATCACCAGCGCGGCGCCGAGGGTCGAGCGCTTCTTCGACGCCCAGCTTCCGGCGTTGCCCGGCCAGATCTCCTCGGGCACGCGATTCCTGCCAAGGGCCACCTCGTCGTGGCTCTCCGTGTAGATGATGCGCTGGAGCGGGTTGCCGTTGAACCGCTGCTTGATGGCGTCGCGGACCGCATACAGGTTCCGGTCGGCGTCGTTGCCGGTGACGATTGCGTTCCGAACCGGGTGGAGGAAGTCGACCGCCCACTGCGCGTCGAAGCCCCCGCCTCCCGCCGACGTCGACTGGGTGATCTTGTCGCCGCCGCCGATGTCCTCGGCGATCGAGATCTTCCAGGAGTGCTGCGCGTCGATCTCGTTGTTCAGCGAGCGCAACATGTTCCAGCCCTCGGGCAGCGCGGTGGCTTCGCTGCCGTTCACGGTGCGGATGAACTTGGTGGCGTCCCAGCGCAGACCGTCGGCCTGGTACTCGTGCAGGAGCATCATCACCTGGTCCCGGACGAAGTCGCGCACCTCCTTGCGCCCGAAGTCCGGACGGGTGTTGCTCCACGGCGTGTTCGCGCGCCAGTCGGCATAGAAGTACTCGCCGCCCGCGCCCTTGCAGTCGCCGCTGAAGCACCACATGGACATGTCCGAAGGCCCGTAGTGGTTGTGCACGACGTCGAAGATGACCCCGATGCCGCGCGCGTGCGCCTGGTCGACAAAGTACTTCAGGTCGTCCGGAGTGCCGTAGGCGCTCTCCGGAGCGAACGGATAGGACGGGTTGTAGCCCCAGCTGAAGTCGCCCGCGAACTCGGCCATGGGCATCACCTTGACCATGTTGATGCCCAGGTCCCGCAGATGGTCGAGCTTCGCGACCGCGCTGTTCCAGGTGCCCGGCCCGAAGCCGGGTGAATCGTGGAAGGTCCCCACGTGCAGCTCGTAGATGACCTGCTCGCGGAACGGCGGGGTGCTGAAGTTCCGGGTGCTCCAGTAGTAGCTGCCCGCGTCGTGGATGATGCTCGACCCGCTCGAATTCTCCATGCGCCGGGCGCGCGGGTCCGCCTTCCAGGAGTCCTGTCCCCATTGATTCCGGACGATGAACTTGTACTTCTGATGTTGAACCGCGCCGGACACGTCACCCGAGAAGTTGCCGTTGAACTCGTTGCCCAGCTCGGTGCGTCCCCAGCCATTGAAGTCGCCGGTCACCCAGACGCGCGAGGCGAACGGGGCCCAGACCCGGAACATGACGCCGCCGGAATAGACCACTGCGCCCATTCCGGGCCGCTGGCTGGCGGAGAGCGAAGAGGAGCCGTTCGTGAGCTCCGAAACGTCAGGGGGAGTCGCAGCCTCTTCTGGACCACTACAGCCAACGAATAGTAGCGCCAGTACGACCCAGGTACCCGTTCGCATCATGACCTCCGCCTCCTGTTGTCGGGAACGATGGCAGCGTCTAGCGCATCACGGGGAGTGAAACCAAGCCTGGTGTTTGCAACACGCAACTCTGGAGTTCTGGCCACGAGAATACCTGTGGAACGAAAGCCCGAGGTGCGTCGACGCACGGCGTCAGCTGCGCGCCGCCTCATCTGGTAACGGGAGTACGTGCGAATGACGCGAGTTCTGAAGGTCCTGAACCCCGGTGAGCCGACGCGGTCACTCCTGCGTTTCAGACCCCTCGCAGGAAGCGTGCAGCGGATCGCGGTGCGGTCTGAAGTGAGCAGCTCCGTGCGCGATGGCGGCTCGCGCAAACCGCTCTCCCCCACCCCGGGAATCCAGCTGACCCTCCGCGCCGAGGTCACCCGCGTCGGCGCCGACGGAGAGGCGCACTACCGCTGCGCCATCGAGCAGGTCGACCTGCTCGTGCGCGACGGAACGCCGGTGCGCGTCATCGAGGCCGTCCAGGCTGAGCTCGCGACCCTCCCCGGGCTGACCGGCGCGGGACGGGTCACGGCGGATGGTCGGTCCACGCACTTCGCTTTCGCGCTGCCGCGGGAGCTCGCCTCCTCGCTGCGTCTGCCCATCGAGGACATGTCGGCGGCCCTGAATGGCCTCGGCACGGTGCTCCCCGCCGAAGCGGTCGGGCTCGGGGCGCAGTGGGAAGTCCCGGGCGGACGCGGCGGTGCCCACTCCAGCGTCCCCATGTGCTTCACGCTGAAGACGCTCGCGCCCAACGAGGTCGGCGTGCGGATGACGCTCGGAGAAACCGAGACACCGGTCGGGGAGACGATGCGTGCGCGCGTTCGCGGCAAGGGCGGCTCCCTGTTCGCGCTCGATCGGCTCTGGCCCACCCGGATGGAGCTGGAGATCGAAACGCTGACCCGCCTGTCCGCGGAAGACGGCGGCGTGGTCCGTGGAACCGACGGACTCAGCACCGCCCGGATGCAGCTTCGAGAGCTCTCATTCACCCGCGCCACCGAGGGCGTGCGCAGGATTGCAGGCTGACCATGATCAAGAAGCTTCGCTCGAACCTCCTCGCACTCAAGAAGCTCCAGGCGGAGCGCGCGCAAGAGACCCGGAAGAAGACGGAGAAGGTGGTCAACCGACTCCGCGACGCCGTCGAGTCGCGCTTCGAGAAGACGTCGCGCGCGCCGGTGGACTTCGCGCCGAAGCCGAAGAAGGACACCGAGCAGACCACGAAGCAGACCAGCGCTTCGAGCAAGGCCACGACGAAGGCCGAGAAGAACTACACGCAGGAGAAGGCGGACCGCGAAGCCACCGCGCTGTACGAGGCGATGGAGGGCGGGGTCACCGGCTGGGGCACCGACGAGAAGAAGGTGTTCAAGACGCTCGAGGGGAAGAGCCCCGAGCAGATCGAGATGATCCGGAAGAGCTACAAGGATCATTACGGCAAGGACCTCGACAAGGTCGTGCGCTCGGAGATGAGCGGCTCCGATTGGAAGCGCGCCGAGGCGCTCCTGAAGGCAGACGGGGCGAAGAGCAACGCGGTCGCGATCCAGGATGAGCTCGACGGGCTGTTCACCTCGGGTGAGGACGTCCTGAAGACGCTCGAGGACAAGTCCCCCGAGGAGCGCCACGCCATCGCGGTGGAGTATGCCGAACTGCACGGCGGCGCGGGCAGCAAGTCCCCAGAGGACTTCATGCTCCAGAGGCTCTCGACGGAGCTCGATCGTGACGAGAAGGCTCGGGCCCAGAACCTCCTCGGAGCGAGCAAGGCGAAGACACCAGAGGAGAAGGCCGCGCACGAATTCGAGGCGCTCAAGTCGGGGCTCCGCGAGGACGTCGACGGGCTGGGCACCGACGAGGACCGCATCTTCGAGCGGCTGGAGAAGGCCACGCCCGAGCAGCGGAAGGCGGTGCTGGACGACCCGAAGCTCATGAAGGCCCTCGAGAAGGATCTCTCGAAGGAGGACCTGGCCCGGGTGCGCGGGCTGCTCGACGGCAACGCCGCATCAGCGGACGCAGCGCAGATTCGCGGCGCGGTGAACGGCACCTTCGGCGCGAACGAGGACGGCGTGCGCGCGGTGCTCCAGGGCAAGACGCCGGAGCAAATCGACGCGATCAAGGCCGAGTACAAGCAGCAGACCGGCAAGTCGCTCGAGGACGAGGTCCGCGGCTGGGGCGGCGCCGAAGCCGACGTCACCCTGCGTCTGCTCAACCCGTCGGCGGAGGGCGACACGCAGGCGCAGGCCCAGGCCACCGCGGAAGAGCTCCACCTGGCGATGGATGGCCTGGGTACCGACGAGGACGGGGTCCGCGCCGCGCTCGCGGGCAAGTCGAAGGCGGAGCTCGATCGCGTGGCCGCGGCCTACAAGGAGAAGTACGGGAAGGATCTCCGCGCCAGGCTGGACTCGGAGCTGGACGGCCGAGACGAGCTCGAGCTGCTGAAGCAGGACTACGATCTCGGGGCGATCGATCCCAACGATCCGAACGCCTCTGCCGAGCGGCTCCGGAGGCTGCACGCGCAGAAAGAGGCCGAGAGCGGGTTCGGCTCGTGGGCGCTCGACAAGGTGCAGACAGTCATCAAGGGCGAAGGCCAGTCTGACCTCGACCGGCTCGACCGCAACCTCGACGCCGCGGAGACGGCGATCAAGAAGGGCGACGCCGAGCGCGCGAAGACGCTCACCGGG
>JBAWAM010000535.1:0-3362 GCA_049589315.1 Myxococcaceae bacterium | reverse complement strand
CGAGCTGCTCGGGGAAACGCTTCGGATCCGCCGCGGCCACGAAGGCCTCGCGCGCGAGGATCGCCGACGCGGTGTGATGCCCATGATTCGGGGGCTCCTCGTCGAACCGGGTGATGATCACGTCCGGCTGGAACGTACGGACGAGCCGCACGACGTCGGCGAGCGCTGCTTCGTGGTCCCAGATCGAGAACGTCTCCTGCGCGGTCTTCGAATACCCGAAGTCCCTCATCCGCGAGAACCGCTGCACCGCGCCGTCGATCCGGCGCGCGGCGAGGAGCTCTTCGGTCCGGATCACGTCGAGCAGCTCGCCCTGCTCGCCCCCGATGAGGTTCTGACCTCCGCCCCCCCGGGTCATCGACAGGTAGGCGACGACCAGGTGCCGCTCGTTCGCGAGGTGTGCGAGCAGCCGCGTGTTCTCGTCGTCCGGGTGGGCCGCGACGTACAGGACGCGCGCCGTGGTTCCCACTCGGTCGAGCGCGTGCGCCAATTCACCTGAATGCATGACCGGCTCCGTCGCACGCGAAGGTGCGGACATGAGGCCGACGAAGAGCGCCACTGCAAACTTATTCATGTGAGGACCTGCCGATAGAATTCCTCGTAACGATCCAGGGCGGGCTCCCGGCGGAAGCGCTCGACGACGTCGCGGCGCGCAGCCTGGCCCATCACTTCGAGCGCCCCGGGATTGGACAGCGCGTCCACCACCGCCCGCGCCAAGGCTTCGACGTCGAGCGGCTCCACCAGCCATCCCGCTCCCGGCGAGACGACCTCAGGCAGGCCTCCGACGCGGTACGCGAACACCGGCACGCCCGCGCTCAACGCCTCCAGGGCGGCGACCCCGAAGCTCTCGTTCTCGCTGGTCAGGAGGAACGCGTCGGCGTGTGGAAGCCACTCCACGAAGTCGCGCCTGATGCCGAGGAACCGGACCGCGTCCCCGAGCCCGAGCGCTCGCGCCCGCGCCTCCGCGGTGCCCCTCTCCGGACCGTCACCTACGAGGACGAGCCGCGCCGGGAGCTGCCGACGTACCCGCGAGAGGACCTCGATGAGCTCGCTCGGGCGCTTCACTGGGCGGAAGTTCGAGACGTGGACGAGCACCGGCCCCTTCCCCGCCGAAGGTCCGAAGAGCGCGTCGAGCCGCGAGCGATCGCGCCGGGCCGCAGGCGCGAACCGCTCGGCATCCACGAAGTTGGGGATGACCTCGATGGGCACACTCTCCGCCAGCTGCAGCTGCGTTCGGGCCTCCCGACGCAGGAAGTCGGAAGGAACGATCACCCCGTCGGACGCAGCAACGGCGGCGGAGGTCACCGAGCGGTAGCTGGGATCCGCCCCGACCCTGGTCACGTCGGTCCCGTGCAGGGACGTGACCAGTCTGGGTGCATCCGTCCCCAGGAGCTGCCGCGCGAGATACCCGCTCGCGGCGTGCGGCACCGCGTAGTGCACATGGATGATGTCGAGCTTTTCGGCCCGGGCTACGTCCATGAGCTTCGACGCGACGGCCAGGGTGTAGGGCGCGTGCTCGAACAGCGGATAGCTCGGGACCTGGATCTCGTGGAACCGGACGTGCTGTGCCGACGCAACCGCGTGTCCCGGCCAGGCGGTCGAGAACAGGTGCACCCGGTTCCCTCGCGCCGACAGTCCGTCCGCGAGCTCCGACGCGACCACCCCGCTCCCGCCGAAGCTGGGGAAACACACGATGCCAACGGCCAGCGAGGAGCTCAACGCAGCGGCTCGAAGGCGTGCGCCTCGGAGAAGGGGTTCTGACGGAAGTGGCTCACCGGATCGACGAGCCCCGGAACGTTCGGCGTGCGAAGCGCCTCGCCGTGGCTGGTGCCGATCATGCTGCCGAAATAACGGTCGCGCGCGTCGATCGACTCCACCGCTCGGCTGGAGCTGATCAACGTTGGGTCCTCTCCGGGCTTTCGCGTGACCTGACTCGAGTAGCAGGCGATCGCCTGTCGCTTCCGCTCCGCGGCCGCTGAGGTGTCCATGATGAAGGTCGGCGTCATGCGATGACGCATCTGGTAGTGCAGCACCTGCCGCGGCACGAACCGCTGTGACGGCGGGTCCGTCTCGATCTTCCTCACGCCGGAGAAGAAGAGCGCGCGCGTGAGGAGCTCCGCCGTGGCGACGTGATCCGGATGTCGCTCCTCGACCCAGGGGATCAGGACGAGCTCCGGGCGACGTCGCCGGATCACCTCGATGACCTTGGCGACGTGCGCCTCCGACCAGGGGTGGATGAACGCGTCGGGCAGGCCGAGGTTCTCCCGGAAGCTCAGGCCAAGAATGCGACTGGCGGCCTCGGTCTCCCTGGCGCGCTCCTCGGGCGTTCCGTGACTGGCGCGCTCGCCCCGGGTGAGATCCACCACGCCGGTCCGGTAGCCCAGATCCGCCAGGCGGATCAGGACGCCGCCGCAGAAGATCTCCACGTCATCGGGATGCGGCCCGAAGGCGATCACATCGACGCCGTAGTCGCTCATGGTTCGAGATCCCTCGAGGCGCCGTCGAACGGGCGCACCGCGCCGAGCACACAGTCCAGGAACGCCCGCTCGCCGAACCTCGAGGCGTACCAGGCGAAGCCGTGGACGCGCTCCTGGGGCGCGCCGTCCGGATACAGGAACTGCTGCACGCGACGCGCCTCGTCCACGCGTGGGTATTGGCTTCGCCGCTGCGCCGCCTCGTACTTCCCGGCGAGCTTCCGGATCGCCCGCTCCACGGTGCTCCGCGTCTTGCGAATCGGCGTCGACATTGCGTCGGCGGACGGCGCGAACGTCGGCTCGAGCTCCGCCATGGCCGCGTGGAAAGGCCCGAGCAACCGTCGCGCGATCTCCTCTGACGAAGGTGCCGAGCCCTCCGGCTGGACACACCGGGCCAGCAGCTCGTCCAGCGGGAGCGCGGCGTCATCCGCTTCGATCGCCAGCTCGCGAAGCAGCGCCCTCACCTCGGTCGAGATGACCCGGAAACGCGCGCGCGGCACGACGAGGGGCATGGGACGATCGAACAGCCGATACAGCGGCGCGAGTTGCGCGAAGTAGGCCAGCTCTCCGGGCCCGCCGACGTACGCGACCGTCGGGAGCAACGTGTCCTGGAGAATGGGCCGAAGCAGCGCGCTGGTGCTGAAGCACAGGGGGTCGCGCTCCAACGCGGCCAGGAGCTGCGCCTGCGTGTGCACGCGCGCTCCGCCGACCTCGCTGTAGCCAGCCCCGCTGGTCTCGAGGCGGTATCTCGGGCCCTCCGGGCCTTCGGGGTGGAAGAACGACAGCGGCGAGGCGGACCGAACGTGGACGGCGGCGTGGAACCCGGCCTGCTCCAGGGCAGCGGACCGCTCCAGCAGCGCCGATGCGATCGGGTCCGCATGAAGCAGCGCG
>JBAWAM010000534.1:0-3899 GCA_049589315.1 Myxococcaceae bacterium | reverse complement strand
GGCGTGTGCCTACCGTCGCGGACCTGCCCCTGCTCGAGTACACGATGCGGGTCATCCATGAGTCCATGCGGCTGTATCCGCCGGCGTGGTTCACCTCGCGCAAGGCGATCCACGACGACGTGATCGGCGGCGTGCACATCCCGGCCGGGTCGACGGTCCTGGTCCTTCCCTGGGTCACCCACCGCGATCCGCGTTTCTGGGAGAACCCCGAGGGCTTCGACCCGGACAGGTTCTCACCGGAGGTTTCCGCCTCGCGGCCGAAGCTCGCGTACTTCCCGTTCTCCGCTGGGCCGCGCATGTGCATCGGAAACACCTTCGCGACCATGGAGATGCAGCTCGTGCTGGCGATGGTCGTGCAGCGGTATCGGCTCGATCTCGTCCCGGGTGCTCGCGTCGAGCCGGATCCCCAGGTGACGCTGCGGCCGAAGAGCGGGGTTCCCGTCCACCTGCGTCCTCGAACCTGAGCGTCGCGCCGGATCTGCGCTCGCATGCCCGGACCCCGCGTTGCCGCACGTGCACGGCGCGGCCAGCTTCCCGAAGGGAGGCCCCATGCGGATCGACGCCTGGCTGCCGAGCTACGACATCATCGACACGGTCCAGCGGGAGATCCATGCGCGTCCGAACGAGGTGTACCGCGCGCTGCGAGAGCTCGACCTGGGGCGGATCTTCTGGGTCCGCGCCCTGTTCAGGCTCCGAGTTTTGCCCTCGCCGCGCAATGGAGGCTTCATCGTGCTGGAGGAGAAGCCCGGGGAGGAGCTCGTGGTCGGTGCGGTGGGTCGCTTCTGGAGGCTGGACAACCCGTTCGAGCAGGTGACCCCCCGAGGTTTCCGCGCCTTCAACCGCCCCGGCATCGCCAGGCTGGCGTGGAACCTCCGGGTCGAACCGCGCGGCCGCCGCGCGCAGGTGTTCTCGCAGCTTCGTGTCGCGTTCCCGGACGAGGCGGCACGACGGCCCTTCGGCGTGTACTGGGCGCTCGCCGGTCCGCTGTCGCACGCGATCCGCTGGGGCGCGCTCGAATCCGTGGCGAGGAAACTCGAGCCGCGGCGGTACGTGAGGACCCAGCGCGCCCACGTCGCGTAGGATTCAGCGCCCCCGCTCGAGGCAGCGCTGATACCGCGCGTCGACCGACCGGGCGAACCACGCCGTCGAGCGTTCACGGCTCAGCTTCGGACTGCGGATCGCGACCTCCGGGAGACGGGCATAGGCCGGGGCCGCTCCGGTGACCTGCGCGTAGGTCCGCTTCAGCCCGCGCCAGGTCTCGGTGTCCTCGAAGCCGCGCGTCTTCTCGAGACGAACGTCGCGGCGGAGCTGTCGCTCGGAGAGCGAGGGGGCGAACCGCTCGCGGAAGCTCAGCAGGGCTCGAAGCGTGTTCGAGTCGCGATCCGCCGGCGCTCCGTCCTTTTCGTAGACGAGCAGGTCGCCGTCGAGCGAGAGCTTGCGCTTCATCACCGTCGCGAGCTGCTCCTGGAAGGCCGCGTTCCGCGAGGCGTAGAAGCCGGCGTTGTAGTCGGCGAAGCGGTAGACCGCGCGGTCGTAGTCCGCGTCGTACCCGAGCAATCGCGCCGAGCCGTAGTGCACACCTCCTGAACGTGTGTACAGCCGATCCCGCACCCGCGCTTCGTCGAGCCCTTCGCGTTCGGAGAGCTCGACCGAGAACTGCACGCTGACCTGCATCGATCCGGCGGTGGTGATCGGGTTCAGCGCCTCCAGACCGCCGTGGCCTGCGAGCCCGGTGACCAGATCGACCGCGGCGTAGACCGCCGGGAGCTCCTCTTCGTAGTAGGCGAGGAGATCGCGGAAGATGAGGTCGAGATCCCGCTCCGTGCGCACCCGCGCCAGGCGCTCCTTGAACGTGGCCTTCCAGCCCCGGGCGCGGCCGTCGAGGAGCTTGTCCATCATCGGTGGTCCGAGCGGTCCGAGCTTCGAGGCATGGCCATCCAGGCGCTCGCGGGCAATCTTCGCGAGGTTCGCGACCGGCGGGTTCGCCTTGTAGCCGGACTCCTGCTCGGTGACCGCCAGCACCTGGCAGACCGTCTCCACGTCGGGGTGGAAGTGGTGGGCGTCGAGCGCGGTGAGGACGTCCAGCGCCCAGCCCTCCCGGTCGGGGACATGCGGGGGCACCAGCGAGGTCGCCTCGTCGAGCGTCACCCTCGGCGTGGAGGGCCCGTCCGGTCGAGCCGAGCGGGCACATCCTGCCGTGAGGAGGAGCAGGCACGCTCCCGCCAGAATCGATCTCATCCGGGTCGGAGTACGCAGAACCCGGGCGCGCATTTCATCTGATGGCACGAAGTCGTCAGCTCTCCTGTCGGGCGTAACGTTGGAGCTGTCGCTGAAGGCGGGCAACAACGATTGCAAGGTGTCCTTCAACATCACGGAGCAGAACGCCAACTCGAAGGTGACTCTCAAGGGCACCGCGAAGATCGAGTCCTGCGACATTGCGCAGAGCAGGTTCGACGGACGGATGTTCCTCGAGTACTGGGACCGGGACGGGGACGGAAAGTGGGTCACTGCGGGCTCCACCTCATCCAGCACGATGCGGCCCGGAGTTCCCAAGCAAGTCTCATGGACACACAACACCAAGAAGATGTTCGGCAGGTGGCGCGTGCGCTTGAATGGGACGTTGTCTTGCATCGTCCCGCAGGAACCTCTGCTGTCGTGCGTCCCCACGAAGCAGAATGTCGTCTCCCGTAATCACGGCTTCGGCGCATTCTTCAAGGGGTGGAACAACTTCAACGACCATTATGAAAAGCACGTGGTGACACAGAAGGAGTGGGGTACCAAGCTGATCACACGGCTCGACTACTTGAATCGGGCACGCACCGATATGACCTACGCCCGCAAGCACCACTCCGGGAAGGTCCGCAACGCGAAATACTCGACCGGTATCAACTCGAGCAACGTTCTGGTTGGATACGACGAGGTCAGGAATGAGTTTGTCTTCATCCAACACTGGAACAAGACCTACCCGTACCTGGGCACCTACTATGTCTGGAAGAAAGACAAAGATCCGCATGGATGCAGCTCGGGCTACCGTCATTTCCGGCGCGTCGCGTTCGCCGAAAAGACTGGATGTAAGAAGTAAGTGAGCTGCGCCCGGGCAGTGCCCTTCTCCAGGATCTGGAGCGGGGCACGCGCCTACAGGAGTCCGCCGCTGCCCATGGCCGCTTCGGTCAGTACAGCCTCAAGAGTTTCGACTGCACCTCGAACCGGGGATCCCTCACGTCGATGACGTAGACGTCCAGGGTCGATTCCTCGAACGCGCCACCGGCGAGCAGTGAAGCCAGTCCCATCGCCGCAAGGTAGGCCGCGTCGCCCGGGTTGTTCACGTTCAGATCGCGCAGCTTCTTTTTGAAGTTGTAGCGACCTCGGAACTCCCAGGTGGTGCGCACTCCCGCCGGGCTTCGCGCGGCCACGTGATCGGGAACGCCGGGGAACTCGCCACCGTTCGCCACGCCGATGATGTGCTGGTCGAACAGGCGATCGCCTGAAGACTTCAGCATGCGCACTGCGACGACGCGCCCCAGAGCGTCCTGGGCGAGCTCGATGACCATCACCAGCTCGCTGCCGCCAAACCGTTGCAGGTGCTCCTGAACGCGCGCGTACTGGTCTTCGGTCGCCGCGGCCATCCGGTGGGTTCCGTAGGGATCCGGAACGTCGCTGTGCTGATCCTGCTCATCGAGTCCCACAGGTCCGGTCGGCGCGCCGGTCGCGCCATACTTCGCCACGTCCTTGAAGTACCCGGTGACCGCGTCCTGGAGGCCTTCCTTGATCTTCAGCTCCAGGGGTCGCTCGAGCTGGGCGCGCCGTTCGAGCTCGTTGCCCAGGACCCGGAAGTAGTCGTCGGCCGCGCCATCGCGAACGCGGGCTTCGGCGATCATGTCACGCGACCAGCCCTCGAC
>JBAWAM010000533.1:0-2717 GCA_049589315.1 Myxococcaceae bacterium | reverse complement strand
GAGGGCACCTGCAGCCGCCACGGCGCGTCGCAGTCCCCGCGCACGCGGTCGCCTCCGCGGCCCTGGCCGAGAAGCAAGACCAGGCGCACGCGCCCGACGTGACGCTGAAGCTCGATGACAGTGCACGGCTGATGGTCCAGGTGCGCGGGCTGCTGCAGGACCTCGGAGGAACCCAGACCGAGCTCGAGCGTCGCAGCAGCGAGATCGCCGACCTGCGGAGTGAGATCGCGCAGCTCCGGGCGGAGTTGGCGAAGCGGGACGCGCGCATCGCGGAGCTGGAGGAGCGGCTGGGCTTCGGCTGACCGCCTGCACGTCCACTCGCCTCCGGCGCTTGCTCCGGCACCTTCGTGTTGCGGTGCTTATCCCTACGGGACGGGGAGCTGTCTCCCGGATGGGAGGAAGCGCATGGCGGAAGCGCCGGTGGTAGTGGTGGGCGCGGGACTTGCCGGCCTGGCATGTGCGCGTGAGCTGGCCCTGCGCCGGATCCCGGTGCGGGTGCTCGAGCGCGAAGACGCGGTCGGCGGAAGGGTCCGCACCGACGAGGTCGACGGGTTCCTGCTCGACCGCGGCTTCCAGGTGTTCCTGACGGCCTATCCAGAAGCGCGTCGCGTGCTCGACTACGACGCTCTCGCGCTGCGGCGACTCTACCCGGGGGCGCTGATCTTTCGCGGGGGCAAGCTCCATCGGCTCGCCGATCCCTGGCGGAAGCCGGTGGACGCGGCGATGACGCTGGTGAACCCGATCGGAACGGTCGCCGACAAGGCGCGCTTCTTCGAGTGGCGCCACAAGGTGATGGCCAGTTCGATCGAGGAGATCTTCTCGCGACCGCAGAAGCGCTCCGAGGACTACTTGAAGGACCGCGGCTTCTCCGACCCGTTCATCAACGCGTTCATGAAGCCGTTCTTCGGAGGGGTCTTCCAGGAGCGCGCGCTCGACACCTCCAGCCGGATGCTCGAGTTCATGCTCCGGATGTTCGCGGAGGGCGAGGCGGCCGTTCCCGCGGAGGGAATGCAACGGATCCCGGAGCAGCTCGCCGAACAGCTCCCCGATGGAACGATCCAGTTGGCGACCGAGGTCGCGCGGTTGTGGGAGGGCGGGGTGGAGCTCGTGGGGGGCGAGGTGGTGCCGGCGCGCGCGGTCGTGGTCGCGACCGACGGCACGCGCGCGTGCGAGCTGTTGAACGACGCGATCCCCTCACCCATCTGGCGCGGGACGAACTGCCTCTACTTCGCGACCTCCGAACCGCCGGTGAAGGGCGCGTTCCTCGTGCTGGACGCCGACCGCGATGGACCGCTGAACCAGATGATCGTCATGTCGGAGGTGTCTCCCGCCTACGCGCCGCCGGGGCAGGCGCTGGTGTCCGCGACGATCATCGGGATGGAACGAGGCCTGGGGCAGGTCCGGACGGTGATGGAGCAGCTCTCGCGCTGGTTCGGGCGATCCGTGGAGAGCTGGCGTCACCTGCGCACCTACGACATCTCCGAGGGACTGCCGTGGATGAACACCGAGTTCATGGAGCAGCCGCAGAAGTCGGTGCGCGTTCGCGACGGTCTGTACGTCTGCGGCGATCACCGCGAGCACGGGTCGATCCAGGGCGCGCTCTCCTCCGGGCATCGGGCCGCGGAGGCGGTGTGGATGGACCTCGTCCGTCCGCGCTACGAGATACCTCAGCTCCAGCACCCATAGCCCCGGGCGCGCGCGTGCGATAAACGCGCCGCATGAGCACGACCCTCCTGTCCTCCGCCATCGCACTCGCGTTGGCCGCCACCCTTCCGGACGTGAAGACGCTCCAGCAGATGAACAGCCGCTTCGCACCCGTGGACCTGACCGCGGACGTGTCGAAGTTGCCGCCGAACGAGCGGCAGGCACTGGCGAAGATGATCGAGGCCGCCGAGCTGATGGATTCGCTGTTCCTGCGCCAGGTGTGGGCGGGGAACGAGGCGATGATGCTCGAGCTGATCAGCGACACGTCCGAGCTCGGCCGCGCCCGGCTGGAGGCCTTCCTCATCAACAAGGGCCCGTGGTCGCGGCTGGATCACAACGCGATCTTCGTGCCCAACGCGCCGCCGAAGCCGCCGCAGGGGAGCTTCTACACCGCCGATTCGAAGGAGCAGGTGGAGAAGTGGGTGAAGGGTCTGAAGGGGGCGCAGAAGACCGCCGCCACGGGCTTCTTCTTCACCATCCGGAAGGATCCGAAGGGCAAGTTCATCGCCGTGCCGTACAGCGTCGAGTACCAGGCCGAGCTGAACCTCGCGGCACAGTGCCTGCGCGAGGCGGCCGCGCTCACGAAGCAGCCCACCCTGAAGAAGTTCCTCGAGACCCGGGCGGATTCGTTCCTCTCCAACGACTACTACCCGTCGGACGTGGCGTGGATGGAGCTGGACGCGAGCATCGAGCCGACCATCGGGCCCTACGAGGTCTACGAGGACGAGTGGTTCAACCAGAAGGCCGCGTTCGAGGCGTTCATCACCCTGCGCGACGACGCGGAGACGGCGAAGCTGCAGAAGTTCTCGAGCGAGCTGCAGGGCATCGAGAACACCCTGCCGATCGACCCGAAGGACCGGAACCCGCAGCTCGGCGCGTTGGCGCCGATCCGGGTGGTGAACTCGATCTACTCCTCCGGTGACGCGAACCGGGGCGTGCAGACCGCGGCGTTCAACCTGCCGAACGACGAGCGGATCGCGAAGGAGAAGGGTACCAAGCGAGTGATGCTGAAG
>JBAWAM010000532.1:0-20573 GCA_049589315.1 Myxococcaceae bacterium | reverse complement strand
ACCAGCATGGCCAGACCGACCATGTTGGCGAACTCGCGGACCCGCATCGGGATGGGGCGACGGCGGATGGCCTCCCAGATCGCCGAGAGCAGCGCGAAGCCGTCGAGGACGGGGATCGGCAACAGGTTCATCACCCCCAGGTTCACCGAGATGATCCCCATCAGCAGGAGGAAGGAGTCGAGCCCGAGCTCCGCGGCCTTGCCGGCCAGGCTGTACATCCCGACCGGTCCGGTCACCTGATCGAACGGGATGTCGGCCGAGAGCAGCCCCCCGATAGTCCTCATGACCATGACGATGTCGTCCGGCACCTTCGCCGCGGCCAACTTCAACGCCTGCCAGGGACCCACCTCGACCTGGACCGTTTCGATGTCGAGCTTCTCCACCGGGCCGAACCCTCTCGACGCCGCGACGCCAACGCCCTCCTGCAGGATCTTCCCACCGAGCGGGTCGACCGCGGTGAACTTGCCGCGCTTGATCTCGGCGGTCTTCGTCTGCCCCTCCGAATTCCAGGTCAGTTTGATCGGGTTGTCCTTCGCCCTGCCTATCGCCTGCTGGAAGTGCTCGAACGAAGAGAACGCCTTCCCATCCGCCGCGACGAGGCGGTCACCCGCCTTCAACCCCGCCTTCGCGGCCGGGCCGTCCTGCGCGACCCAATTCACGTACAGGTCCGCTCGCTCGACGCCGAGGGCCGCGAGGCCTTGCCCTTCCTGCCTGTCAAGGGTGAACCAGAGCGTCTTCGGGTTGTTCAGCGCCAGCCCCGGGTACCCGAGGTTCTCCAGGCGGACGACCTTGACGTCCACCCTGGGTCCCGACTTCTCGAGCTCACGCGACAGCGCCGCGAGGTTCGGCACCGGCTGACCATTGATGGCGACAATCCGATCGAACGACTTCAAGCCTGCGTTCGCCGCCGCAGATCCATCGGGCACGCCGACGAGCGGAGGCGGCGAGGACTCCATGATTCCGATGTTGCCGCGCAGCCGGGAGTCGAGCACCGCCGACTGGAAGGTGCTGGCCGGAGTGAGCGTCTTCGTGAGCTGCTGGCCGTCACGATCGATGACGAGCGTGGTCTCTTTATCCCTTCGCTCGTCGAGAAGGTCGATCAGCTCCCTGAACGTCTGGACCGGCTGACCGTCGACCGAGAGGACCTTGTCGCCCGCCTCGATGCCGGCCATGGCCGCGGGAAGCTCCGGCTGGACGTGTCCAATCCGGGGCGCGACCGCCTCGTGGGTGCCGAAGAAGACGAAGAAATAGAGGAGGATCGGGAAGACCAGGTTGAACAGCGGCCCACCGATCACGATGAGCGCCCGCTTCCAGGGCGGCTGGGCGAGGAAGCCGCGCGCCGCGTCGTCCGGAGTGACCTCGTCGCCCGGCAGCTCGCCGGCCATCTTCACGTAGCCGCCCAGCGGGATCCAGGCGACCCGGTACTCCGTCTCGCCGCGGGTGAAGCCGAAGATCTTCGGCCCGAAGCCGACCGAGAACCGCAGCACTTTGACGTTGAGCCACTTCGCGATGAGGAAGTGCCCGAGCTCGTGCACGGTGATGAGGACACCGAGGAGGACGATGAATAGGACGAGGCTCTGCAGGGCCGGCATAGGAAGTCAGACTAATCGTGGAGGTGGAGTGGGACAACGCGGATGCACTTCGGCGAACTCCCGGGCGGTGCCGGGGTCGGGGTTGCTTGCCTGCTCCCGGTCGGCAGTTGGCAGGGATTCCCCCTGCTGACTGCCAACTGCAAACTGCCGACTGATTCACCCGACCGCCGGCCTCAGCGCCCACACGTACGCAAACACCAGCGGCGCGTTGAAGAGCAGCGCATCCACCCGGTCCAGCAGGCCGCCGTGGCCGGGGATGATCTTCCCGGAGTCCTTCACGCCGTACGCCCGCTTGAGCATCGACTCCGCGAGGTCGCCGATCGGCCCGAAGATGCCTCCGGTCACTCCGAGAATCAGACAGTCGGTGACGGAGAGGAACGGGTAGAACCCGAACTTCAGGACGAACATCCCCAGCAGGGACCCCAGCATCCCTCCGGCGAATCCCTCCCAGGTCTTGTTGGGGCTGACCTGCGGATACAGCTTGTGCTTCCCGAAGAAGCGGCCGGCGAAGTACGCGAGGGTGTCGTTGCCCCAGGTGATCGTCAGCGCCACGATCACCCACCCGAGCCCGGTCTCCGGCAGCAACCGCAGCCACGACACGGTCATCAGGCCGAGCCCGCCATAGAGGAGCCCGTTCAGCCCATGCGCGGCATGCAAGGGCGCCTCCGACAGGGGGCCCCGGAGCAGGTGGTACGTCCACACGAACAGGAACATCACCGCGATCACGACGAAGCCGTAGGCGAACGGGTTCCGCGGCGCGAGCGCAGGCAGCAGCGGCAGGATCGCGGCTCCGGCCATCCCCACCCACGCGTTCGGAGGCAGGCGCTTCCAGACGATGACGTAGTACTCGCTCGCGCAGACCGCGGCGGCCCCGGACAGCAATGCGGCCGTCCACCAGCCTCCCAGCCACAACAGCACCAGGACGAGGGGCAGCAGGATCACCGCCGAAGCGATTCGGACGACGAGGTTCCGGTTCTTTTCGTTCACACCTGCGCCCGCACCTGCGCCGACGTCAGTCCAAAGCGCCGCTCACGGGACTGGAACGAAGCCACGCACCGCAGGAACTCCTCGGTCCGCAGGTCCGGCCAGGCCGTATCTGTAAAGATGAACTCGGCATATGCCGCCTGCCAGAGCAGGAAGTTCGAGAGCCGCTGCTCGCCGCTCGACCGGATGATCAGGTCCAGTTCCGGCAGCCCGGCGGTCCAGAGGCACTGCTCGACGTGCTCCGGTTCGATGTCCTCGGGCTTGAGCTCGCCCCTGAGCGCCCGCTCGACCAGCGCCCGGGCGGCGTAGGTCAGCTCCTCCCGCGAGCCGTACGAGAGCGCCAGCGTCAGCACCATCCCGGTGTTGCCCGCGGAGTCCTGACGCAGCGCCTGGAGCGGCTCCAGGACGGACGGGGGGAGCTGTTGGATCTCGCCAATGGCGTTGAGCCGGATCCCGTTCTCCATGATTTCGGCGCGCTCCTTCTCCAGGTACTCGCTGAGAAGGTTCATCAGCGCCTCCACCTCGAAATCGGGGCGCGACCAGTTCTGGGAGGAGAAGGCGTACAGGGTCAGCGCCTTCACCCCGATGCGGCGGGCGCAGCGGGTGATGTCGCGGACGCTGTTGGACCCTTCGCGGTGGCCCTGGACGCGGCTGAGCCCTCGGCCCTCGGCCCAGCGGCCGTTCCCGTCCATGATCACGGCCACATGGGCCGGGACGGTTCGGCGCTTCACCTCGTCCTCGAGGCGTCTCACGTGCTCGGGCAGTTCCATCATCGGGCGGCGCAACATAGAGGGATGCAGCCCGGGCGTAAACAATCACACGCTTGCTCCCGATCAAGGGAGCCGTTGTTGGGGCGTCTGGGCGACGTGGAGCGGATCGGACACTTTGACTTGGCGCCGAGGACTCCTAGGATCGTCACATACATGCCACCGAAGGTGATTGGCCCCTACCGCGTGCTCGAGACGCTGGGCAGCGGCGGAGTGGGCACCGTCTATCGCGCCGTCGATCGGCGCACCGGAGATTTCGCAGCCCTCAAGCTGCTGTCGACGGGCCCTGCCCTCGATCCCAGATCCGCGCGCAGGCTGGCCCGGGAGTTCGAGACGCTCGCGGATCTGGCCCACCCGAACGTGGTGCGCGTCTTCGACACGGGCGTCTTCCAGGGTTACCCGTACCTCGCCATGGAGCTGATCGAGGGGCTGACGCTTCGTCAGTACCTCTCGATGTCGGTCGAGGACCTGAACTCGGAGAACGACGCGCGCGCGCGCCGGCGCCTGCTCGGGCACCTCGACGAGCACGAAGTCGAGGGAAGCGAGCACGTCCCGGACTCTGAGAGCGACGCGTCCGGCCCCTCGCACTTCGACCTGAACGCCTTCGCCTCGGAGACACCCAGCGAGGAGTTCGGGGACGGCTACGAGTCGGGCGCGGACGCGGTGAAGGCGCTGGCCCTGGCGGCCGATGAGCCGGATACGTTGACCTCGGTCGACCTCGACGCGCCGCCCTGGGAAATCCCGCTGATCCGTCCCGAGAGCATCGATCATCCGCACAAGGCCAAGCCCGACCTCAAAGCGCTCAATCGCCCGGAACGCGTGGGCCGGCTGACCGACTCGATGCTCCAGCTCGCGGAGGCGCTCGCGTACATCCACGCCCACGGCCTGATCCACCGCGACCTCAAGCCCACCAACGTGATGGTGGACGAGGAGCGGATCGTGCGCCTGATGGACTTCGGCCTGGCCAAGTTCCTCGCCGACGACACCGCCGTGACCGCCGACGGACGCCTGGTAGGGACGTTCCGCTACATGGCGCCCGAGCAGATCCTCGGCGAGCCGCTCGACGCCCGCGCCGACCTCTACAGCCTCGGGGTGATTCTCTACGAGCTGCTCGGCGGTCGACCGCCCTTCGACGCGAAGACGCCGTACGAGCTCTGGCAGAAGGTGCTGGAGACCGAGGCGCCCTCGCTCTTCGCGCTGAACTCTCGGGTGGACGTGAAGCTCGCGCGCATCGCCCACCGACTCATCCGCAAGGAGCCGGATGATCGCTACCAGACCGCCGAAGAGGTCGCCGAAGCGATCGGCGAGGCGTGACGGCGGGACGTGACGGCGGGGACGCCACCTGCTAACGCGCGTTCATGGCCACGCACGATCTCCCGGTCGAAGCCTCCCACGCCGGCGAACGCCTCGACCTCTTTGTCGGTCATGCCCTGGGGCTCTCCCGCGCCCGGCTGAAGACGCTGTTCGACGCCGGAGCGGTGCGCGTCGACGGCCGCATCGGCAAGAAGGGCCAGACGATCCAGGCAGGTCAACGCATCACCGTGACGGTCGAGGAGTCGGACCCGCGCCCGGTGCCGCAGCCTGAGTTGCCGCTCAGCGTGCTTCACGTGGACGACGCGCTGGTCTTCGTGGACAAGCCGGCCGGAGCGGCCTCCCACCCGCTTCATCCCGGCGAGCGCGGCACCGTCGCCAACGCGCTGGTCGCCCGCTACCCGGAGTGCACCGACGCCTCCGAGGATCCCCGTGAAGGCGGCCTGTGCCATCGGCTCGACACGCAGACCTCCGGCGTGCTCGTCGCCGCCCGCGAACGCTCGGTGTGGCTGCGCATGCGAGACGCGTTCTCGTCCCGCGACATCGACAAGCGCTACTGGGCGGTGGTGTCGGGGCCCATTGCGGACGAGGGCGAGATCGAGCTGCCGCTGCGGCACCACGCTCGCCATGCGGATCGGGTCGAGCCGGCGGTGGACGGGGTCGGGGCACGCGAGGCCTTGACCGTGTTCCGGGTGCTCTCACGCAGCGGGGAGTACGCGCTGGTCGAAGCGCGCATCCTCACGGGCGTGCTTCACCAGGTCCGCGCGCACCTCGCCAGCATCGGGGCGCCGCTCGTCGGAGACGTCCACTACGGCGGC
Organism: Myxococcaceae bacterium; assembly: GCA_049589315.1. Taxonomy (GTDB): domain Bacteria; phylum Myxococcota; class Myxococcia; order Myxococcales; family Myxococcaceae; genus JBAWAM01. The sequence goes on along the minus strand of JBAWAM010000532.1, from coordinate 15,101 downwards.
GAGGCGCGGCCCGGGGTGGAGCGCTTCCTCCTCCACGCGCGCTCGCTCGCGCTTCAGCATCCGGTGACCGGTCAGCGCATTCAGGTCGAGGCGCCGGCGCCCGCGGATTTCGAGGCGGCGCTCCGCGAGTTGGGCCTCGACGCGACTCGCACATAGCTGAAACGATGTACAGTATCTCCGCCGTGCAACGCGCCATCATCCATGTGGACATGGACGCCTTCTACGCGTCCGTCGAGCAGCGGGACCGCCCGGAGCTGCGCGGAAAGCCGGTGATCGTCGGCGGCGGTCTCAAGCGCGGCGTGGTCTGCGCGGCCTCGTACGAGGTGCGGAAGTTCGGCGTACGCAGCGCGATGCCCATGGCCCGTGCGGTGAGGCTGGCACCGCAGGCGATCGTGGTCCCGCCCCGGTTCTCAGCGTACGCGGAGGCCAGCGCGAAGGTCTTCGAGATCTTCGAATCGGTGACGCCGCTGATCGAGCCGCTCTCGCTGGACGAGGCGTTCCTCGACGTCACCGCCTCGCTCCGGCTCTTCGGGACGCCCGCGGAGATCGCACGTCGCCTGCGGCAGCGGATCAAGGACGAGCTGGACCTCCCCTCCTCCGCCGGGATCGCGGCCGTGAAGTTCGTGGCGAAGATCGGCTCGGACGCCGCCAAACCAAACGGGCAGAAGGAGATCCCGGCGGACCAGACGCTGGCGTTCCTCGCGCCGCTTCCGGTGGGGCGACTGTGGGGCGTGGGCCCAAAGGCGGAGGAGGCGCTCAAGCGCGCGGGGCTTCACACCGTCGGCGACATCGCCCGGCAAGACCTTCGCTGGCTGGAGGACCGCTTCGGAGGATCGGGCCGTCACCTCTGGGAGCTCGCGAACGGTATCGACGACCGTCCGGTGGTGCCGGATCGCGAGGCGAAGAGCATCGGCGCGGAGGACACGTTCGAGGACGACCTCGAGGGGCTCGAGGCGCTCAAGCCGCACGTCCATTCGCAGAGCCTCCGGGTGGGGCGGCGCCTGCGAAAGGCGGGCGTGAAGACGCGCGTCGTGCAGCTGAAGGTGAAGTACAGCGACTTCGAGCTGATCACGCGGCGGGTGACGCTGGAGGAGCCGACCGACGACGGACAGGCGATCTATCGCGCCGCGATCGGGCTGTTCGGGCGCGTGGAGCTTTCGCGCGCGGTGCGGCTCACCGGGATCTCCGCCCAGGACATCGGGACCGTCGAACACGCGCCGACCCAGACGCAGCTCGGGCTCTTCGATGCGGTGGAGGAGCCGGTCACGCAGGCGCCGAAGCGCACCGAGAAGCTGAACGCGGCGCTCGACCGGATCAGCGCCCGCTTCGGAGCGCACATGATCACCACCGCGGATCTCGCCGGGCGAGCGGTTCCGCTCGACGACGACGAGGAGGAGGCACGGCGTCAGATGGGCGCCCCCCTGGCCCCGGACGGGGAGAGGGGCCGGGGGTGAGGGGCGAAAAGGCTACTCGCCCGCGTCCGGCGTCGAATCAGAAGTCGAAGCCGGTTCCGCCTTCGCGGCTTCGCCCTCTGGACGAGGACCACCGGTCCGACGGCGACGCCGGCGCTTGCGCTTGTGCGGCCCTTCCGCGCCGGGAGCGGTCTTCGGTGCGCCGCCGGCCTTCCAGGCCTCGAGCTGGTCGCGGAACTCCCCGGTCGCCTCGACCGAGATCTCGAACAGCGTCAGGGCCTCGTTGAACAGCGGATGTCGGCGGAACGCCGCGAGCGCGCCGCGGCGACGCCGCTGACCGGACAGCGTGCGCTGCGCGATGAGGATCATCCTGCAACGTTCGGCGATCCGGCGAGGCAGCCGCGCGTTGCGCACGAGCTCCGCGAGGAGATCCTCGATGGCCTGGGCCACCATGGGAGGCTTGCCCTCGTCCTGCTCCGACTCGTGCTCCTGCATCTCGTTGGCGATCGGCAGGAGGATCGTCGCGAGCAACGCCGCATCCTCGAGCTGATCTCCCGCCTTCACCCGGGCATCGAGCGCGAGCATGTGTCGGTAGAAGCGCTCGGTGCCTTCCAGCCCCGTCCGCTTGAAGTAATCCGCAACTGGAGGCAGCAGGATGCGCAGCGCACCGAGCGCATCGAGCAGCTTGATGCTGTCCGTGGAGATGCCGCCGCGGATGAGCCGGAAAGTCTCCTCGAGCAGCCGGGCCGGAGCGCATCGGGGGAGATCCTCGACCGCGCCCTCCATGGCCGCGTAGGTGCGCGACTCGATGTCCAGCCCCAGCTTGCACGCGAACCGCACGGCCCGAAGGATGCGGACCGGATCCTCGCGCAGGCGGACGTCGGGATTGCCGATGGTGCGGATGAAACGCTCGTCGAGATCGCGCCGGCCTCGCACGTAGTCGATCACCTGGCCCGAGACCACGTCGTAGAACAGGCCGTTGATCGTGAAGTCGCGGCGGCGCGCGTCCTCCTCGGCCGTCCCGAAGACGTTGTCCTGCGTGATGAGCAGGTCGTCCTCGTGAGGGGCTTCGGCCGCTTCAGCGCCCGCTTCTTCGGCAGAATGCGCGGGGAGCTCTTCGGTCGGGTTCGCGCGGAAGGTCGAGACCTCGATGATCTTGCCGCCCTTGAAATAGACGTGCGCGAGGCGGAACCGGCGGCCGATCAAGCGGCAGTTGCGGAACACCCCGCGGACCTCATTGGGGTACGCCGACGTCGCGACGTCGAAATCCTTCGGGACCTTCCCCAGGAGCAGATCGCGGACGCAGCCGCCGACGAAGTAGGCCTCGTACCCGAACTGGCGGAGGCGATAGACGACCTTCAGCGCCTCTTGATCCAGCTTCGCGGGATCGATCTCCGCGGTCTCCGCGTCAGCGGTCTGGAGGATCGGCAGGTTCGAGGTGTCGGTCGGCTCGACGTCTTCGATCAGCTCTCGCGGGATCTCCTCGACCGGCGCAGCTTCGGGCTCGAGCGCTTCGAGCTCCTCGTTGCCGGCGAACAGGTCGCCTTCGAGCTCTTCGTCCTCCTCTTCACCCGCTTCCTCTGCTTCCTCGGACTCGGATTCCGGTTCGGGTTCAGGCTCGACACGCGCCGGAGACGTGGTCCGGACAGCGGCGCCAACTTCAGGGGTGTCCTCGGACACCGCAACAGCCGCCGCTTCAGTCTCGGTAGGGGCGGAGTCGCTGGCGGAGGACTCGGAGAAAAGGTCTCGGATCTCAGAACTCATTCGATACGCGTCACTAGGGTGCGTGCATCCGGCATGTAGGCGGGACGACCACGGCTCGCGTCTATACCGTTATTGGGACAGAGAGTGGAGCAAGCAATGCCAATTCTAATCACGGGAGCGACCGGGCTGGTGGGCGCAAATCTCGCTCGGCTGCTGTGTGTGCGCGGAGAGAAGCCTCGCCTCCTCGTCCGGGAGCGTTCCGACCGGCGCGGCCTCCGAGGGCTGGACTGCGAGGAGATCCTGGGCGACGTGCTGCGCCACGACACCCTCGCCCCCGCCCTGGAGGGGGTCGATCGCGTGTACCACTGCGCGGGAGGAGTACGCCCGGACAAGGTAGCGCCGGCCGAGTTGGAGCGGCTGAACGTGGACGGGACCCGGAACGTGGTCCGGGCGGCCCGAGCGGCCGGTGTGCGCCGCGTCGTACACGTCTCCAGCGTCTCGGCGGTCGGGCACGGCCCGCTGGACCACCCGGCGACCGAGGACATGGCGTGGAACTTCGACGAACGCCTCGTCTACCACCGCTCGAAACGACGGGCCGAGGAGGCGGCGCGCGCCGAGGCCGGCGGGAGCATGGAGCTGGTGATCGGGAATCCGACGATCGTGATTGGCGCCTCCGACGTGCGGCCCACCAGCGGTGAGCTCATCCTCGCCGTGGCGCGGGGACGCATGCCGTTCTTCCCCAGCGGTGGAACCAACTTCGTGAACGCGTCGGACGTCGCCGAGGGACTCAGCCTCCTGATGGATCGCGGTCGATCCGGAGAGCGGTACATCCTCGGCGGCGAGAACCTGACGTGGCGCGCGTTCTTCGACCTCGTCGCCGAGGAGGCCGGCGCGCGGCCGCCGAAGATTCCGGTGCCCGACCGCGTCCTTCACGGCCTTGCCTCGGTCGGACATCTCGTCGAGCGAATCGCACCTCCCCTCGCCCGTTACGTCCAGCTTGGCTATCTCGCGCCCTCGACGATGGCCGCGTACTATTCGATTGCGAAGGCGGAGCGCGAGCTCGGGTACAGACCGCGCCCCCTCCGGCTCGGCGTGCGCGACGCGCTGCGCTGGTTCCAGGAGGAAGGCGTGCTCCCGCGCGATGTGCCGCTGCATCCACGCGGGACCGTGCCGGTGTAGGCGCGTTCAGCGTCCGGATGCGTCCGATGCGCCGCGCCACCTACGAAGATCTCGTCGCGCTTCCCGAAGGAGTGACGGGCGAGCTGATTGATGGAGAGCTCTTCGCAAGCCCTCGTCCGGCAGGGCGTCACATTGCCATCGCATCTGCCCTGGGATCAGAGCTCGGGGGGGCCTTCCAGAGCGCCCGTTTCGGGCCGGGTGGCTGGTGGATTCTCGACGAGCCGGAACTCCACTTCGGAGAGGACGTGCTGGTTCCGGATCCCGCCGGTTGGCGCCGCGAGCGCTGGCGTCGCGCACTGCTGGCTTATCGATCCAGCACTTAGGACGATGCAGATCCTCCGAAATGGCGAGGGCCGCTGGATCGTCTCGGCCTCATTCACGGCCGAGGACAAGGTTCGCGCGGATCCGTTCGAGGCTTTCGAGCTCGAGCTGACTCGTGTCTTCATCGGCTGAAGGACGCGCTACGCCTGCTACTTCTGCCTCGCCTTGTGGTTCCGCGGCCGGGCGTCGTCAATCAGCGACAAGTAATCGATCACCTGCGCTGGCGGCGGCTTTGGTGTCGTCCCCAGCGCCGCCACGCGCTTGGTGATTGCGCTCACGATGTCCGGCACCGGTCGCACCGCGTTCAGCATCGCCTGCGGCCCCTCGATCGCTTCGAGGAGCGCCGCCGCGACCTTCTGCACCGGCAGTCCCCGGCGCAGCAGATCCTGGAACGAGTTCGACAGCGTCAGCAGGTTGTAGCCGGAGGTCTGGACCATCTCCAGGGCCACGCGGATCACCTGGGGCGCGGTGAGGTGGTTGTCGCCCACCAGCACCAGCGCCGCCTGGAAGTAGTTGAAGATCGGCACCACGCGCGGGCCATATTTCGTGAAGTAGTGCGGCGGCGTCAGCCGATCGAGGTGGATGAAGATCCGGCGCACCGGATCCGCCGGTGGGATCTTCTTCCACGTCGTGATGATGCGCTTGCGGTCGTCCGGGTACACCTCCGCCGCATCCAGCACGTGCGTGAGGATCCGCTCGTCCACACGTCCGGCGATCAGGTCCGCGTACAGCGAGTAGATGAACGCGTCTGCCTCGGCGTCGTCTCCGAAGAGGACCTCCTCCGCCTCAGGTGGAGAGTTCAGCCGGCTCTCCAGCAGCACCGGCAGCTTGTACCCGACCTGCCCTCGCAGCGCCTTGAAGCGCCCGCGGAGCAGGTTCCGCACGTTGTCCTTGAGGACCAGCTCGTCCCACTCCACCTGATCGAGCTTCAGCTTCTCCTCGAGCACCGCCCGCATCTGGGTCGGGCTGCCGCTCACGATGCACAGCCGCGCGTCTCCGTGCGCGCGGAGCTCCCGGATCAATGCTGCCGCGCCCGGGACCGCGATCTTCTCGTGCGCCTTCTGCATCGCCGTCTTCAGCAACTGGCTGAGCGTGTCGAAGTCGGTGCGCAGGTACGTCTTGTCCAGGTCCCACCGGTAGATCTTCTTCGGAGGCCTCGGATCAATCCGGTCCGTCAGACTCACTTCGGCAAGCCCTGCAGGATGGCGTTACACAGATCCGAGCTCACCGCCTTCGCCGCGACCTTCCCTGCATTCGCGATCGCCCGCGCGTTCGACCGCCCGTGCGCCTTGATGAAGACCCGGTCGAAACCCAGCACCGGCGCGCCGCCGTACTGCTCCCAGTCGGTCACGGTCTTCAGCTTCTCGATGCCCGATGAGAGCATGGCCAGCCCCGCGCGCCAGCGGATGCTCTCCTTGTACGCATACTGGGCGAGCTCCACGACCGTCTCGGCCAGGCCCTCGAGCATCTTCAGGCACACGTTCCCGACGAAGCCGTCGCAGACGATCACGTCCGCCGTCCCCTTCGGGATGTCCACGCCCTCGACGTTTCCCACGAAGCGGATCCCCGGCGTCTCGCGCAGGCGCGCGTGGGCCTGGACCACCCGGGGCGGCCCCTTGTTCGCCTCGGCGCCGTTCGAGAGCAGCGCCACGGACGGCGACGGATTCTTCGAGATGATCTGCGCGTACGCCGCGCCCATCACCGCGAACGCCACCAGATCTTCCGCGCTCGCGTCGACCGTCGCGCCCACGTCGAGGATCAGCGAGAACGGGTCCTGCTTCTGCCCATGTCGCTGGCGGGTCGGATACACCGCGGCCAGCGCCGCGCGCCGCACGCCGGGGAGCAGCTTGAAGGCCTTCGCGCAGGCGATGATCCCCGCCCCGGTATTCCCCGCGGAGACGAGCGCGTCGGCCTCTCCGTTCGCTACCAGCCGGGCAGCGACGGCGATCGAGGACTCCGGCTTCCGGGCCATCGCCTCCGCCGGCTTTTCCTCCATCCCGATGACATCGGGTGCATGGTGCACGGAGATCCGCTCGCCGCTGTGCCGCGTCTGGGCGAGCGCCGCGTCGATCTGCGCTGCGTCCCCCACGAGGAGGGGGTGGATGTGGGGCGCCTCGAGCGAGAGCTGGGCAGCCCCCTTCACGAGCTCCGCAGCCCCGAGGTCGCTCCCCATCACGTCGAACGCAATGGTCACCATACGCGCCATGAACCACCCATCTTAGGAGCCTGACCGCGGACGCGCGAGCACCCGCCGTCGAAGCCCTACCGCGAGCCCGAGGCTCACCACCATCACCGCCGCCGCGGTCAGATAGGGCGCTGCCGAGCCCAGCGCACCAAAGAAGAAACCGCCGAGGATGGGCCCGATGATCCGTCCGAGCGAGCCCATCGCCTGGTACGCCCCCATCACCTCGCCCTGCCGATCAGCGGGCGCGGCGATGGACACCAACGCAGAGAGGCAGGGCTGCACGAGCCCCGACCCCGCGGCAAGCAGGGCCATGGGAAGGAAGATCCACCCGTAGGTGGGCGACGCAGGCACGCCCGCGAGCCCGACGATCAGCAGCACCGCCCCGGCGATGACCAGGTTCTCCTCCCCGAACCGGGCGCGGAGCCGACCGATCAGCCCTCCCTGGACCAGCGCCGAGACGACCCCCACGGCCACGAACACGTGCCCCGACATGAGCGAAGCCTCGCGGATCACCTCGGGCCGCGCCTCGCCCAGGGCCTGCGCCCCGCCCACCAGGTACCGGTCGATCAGGAAGACGGAGAACGTCCCCTCCATCTGGGAGAACGCGGTGGTGACCGCGAAGAACAGCAGCAGGCTGAGGCCCACCACCGGCAAGGTGAACGCGTTCGCGATCGACCGGAGCGAGCGCGGCGCCCGCGCTGCCAGCCCGCGGGAACGCGACTCCGGCAGCAGGAACAGCGCGAGCACCCAGTTCAGCGCCGCCAGTCCGGCCGCGAAGAAGCCGATGCCCGCGTTCCCCCACTGCGCGCCGAGGTATCCGCCGATCGCCGGCCCCAGGATGAACCCCAGCCCGAACCCGGCGCCGATGATCCCCATCCCCTTCGCCCGCTGCTCGCCACTGGTCACGTCCGCCACGTAGGCCTGGGCGGTGGACACGTTCGCCCCGGAGATGCCGTCGATGATCCGCGAGATGAACAGCAACGTCAGCGACTGGGCCAGCCCGAACAGGACGTAGCCGAAGGCCGAGCCGGCGATGCTGTAGAGCAAGACCGGCCTGCGCCCGACCCGGTCCGACAGTCCACCCAGAACCGGCGCGAACAGGAACTGCATCAGCGAGTACACCGACAGGAGCATCCCGACCAGGAACGGGCTCGCCTCGAAGCGGACCGCGTACACGCCGAGCTGCGGAATCAGGATCCCGAACCCGAGCAGGTCGAGGAACACCACCAGGAACAGCACGCCCAGGGCGCCCCGCTTGCGCGGCTCTCCCTCATTTCCTGCCGATTTGACCGATGTCACGGACCGCGCAGCCTACCCGCCCCCACGCCACGGACCAAGACAACGGGCCCGCGACTTTCGCCGCGAGCCCGCCATCCGACCCAAACGTCTTTTCGAAACTATTCGCCGCCGACGCCCGCGACTTCGCGCTTGCGCTTGCGCGGTTCCACGCAGCCCTTGGTCAGCGTGTACTGGTAGGTGCCCAGCTCGTCACGCCAGTACTCACCTTCATACGGCCAGTAGAGCTGGTCGTCCGCGACGGCGACCGAGTACTTGTAGCTCTTCACGATGTCCTTGGCGCCACCCGCCAGCAGCTGCTGCTCGAGGAACTCCTTCTCCTTGGTGGTGGTCTCGAACTTGATGCGAAGCCCGTCGCCCAGCAGGCGCTTCAGCTCACCCAGCTCGTACTGGAGCTTGCCCTTGGCCATGATGCCGGCCTTGCCGATCAGGCTGACCCGCTGGACCTTGAGATCCTCGGTGAGCTTCTTCACCAGGTTGGAGTAGCGGAACGCGTCCGTCTGCTGCGTGTACGAATCCAGCTCGGTCTCCAGCTCGATGATGGATTCGTTGGTCTTCTTCAGATCCTTGTCGGTCAGGGCCAGACGCAGCACGCGCTCCAGGATCAGGTCGGTCGAGCTCTTCTCGTTGCGATCCTCGTTCTTCTTCTGCACCTCGGCGAGCACCGTGTAGTACTGGCTGGCGTCCATCTCCTTCGCGAGCAGCATCTCCAGCTCGTCGTGGACCGGCCGGTAGAACCGCTCGAAGTCCTCGATGATCATCGTGGACTCGCGGTAGCGGCAATTCTCGTAATAGATGACCGCCTTGAGGATCATCGCCTCGGGGAAGTACTCGTCCCGGAAGAACGGCGAGGAGAGCGTGATCAGGTTGCCCAGCGCCTGCTCGTACTGGCCGACGCGGTAGTGGGCCCAGGACGCCTCGAACAGCGCCTCCAGCCACTGCGAGGTACCCCGCTCGATCCGGTTCAGGTAGTGGATGGCGTAGCGGTTCTGGCGGTGCCCGTAGTGCGTGCGCGCCAGCTGCATCATGGCCAGCTCGCGGAGTTGGCCGCTCAGCTTCCGTTCGGTGCCGGACTCGCCGGGACGCGAGCGGGTCAGCTTCACCACCTGCTTCATCGCCTCCAGCGCGGGGGCGAACTTCTCCTCGCGGAAGTAGGCGAGGCCCTCCAGGAACTTGGCGCGCGGGAAGAACACGTCCACTTCCGGGATCTGCAGGACGAGCCGCTTCACTTCGTCGAAGCTCTTCGCGGCCTCGTCCTTCTGCCCGACCTCGTCGAGCGCGCGGCCGCGCACGAAGTGATAGCGCGCCAGCAGGTACCGGAACTCGTTGCGGAACCGGTCCGGGAACGGGTGGTTCGAGTACCGGGCGATCGTCTCCAGCACCACCGACTCGTTCACCGTCTTGCGTGCGATGTAGAAGAGCCACTCGAGGCTGGTGTTGAAGAACTTGGTCTGCGGACCACGCTCCAGCACCTTGGTGAACTCGATCAACGACGAGTGGTACAGCCCCATGCGGTAGAGGGCCTTGGCCAGCAGGTAGTGGGCCTCGACGTGCAGGCCCGCCATCTTCGGGTCCTCCATGATCTCGTAGGAGAACAGGGCGGCCTGGTCGTACTTCTCGTCCTTGAACAGCTGGAGCGCCGCGTCCAGCTTCTGGCGCTCGCCGCTCTTGCCGGAGACGTCGACCGCCTCGAAGGTCATGGTCGGCGCCGCCTTCGCGTCGGTCTTCGGGGCCTCCGCCTTGCCGGCCGGCTGCGACAGGTCGAGTCCGCCCGCGGGAAGGGGCGTGGCCGCGCTCGGCGCCTCGTCCTCGTCGTCGTCGGTCGACTTCGGAGACTCGGCCGCGGGCGCGCGCTTCTTCCGCACCTTCTTCTTCTTCGTCTTCTTCTTATTGGTGTCCGGCGCGAGGTCGAGCCCCTCGAAGGACATCTGGGCGGATGCGGGGGTGGCGATGGCCAACATCAGCCCCAGCACGATGAACCGGAGTGGCCGCATCATGGGCGTTTACTCGGGGAGAAAGGAGGTGGGGAGGAACATGGAGAACCCGAGCTCGAACATCAGCTGGTTTCTCAGCGAAGTGGCCGGGATGGGCTGGATCTGCTCGACGTAGATGAGGTCTCGCAGCTCCGCGCGGATGGTCGCCCATTTGTTGAGGAAGATCCGGGTTCCCACGCCGACGTTCCCGCCGACGGTCATCATGGGCGTGCTGCCGGACACCGCGGAGGACGGTCCCTGGTAACCGACCAGCGACGCCCCGGCGAGCGCGTACAGGTCGAAGTGCAGGAACGTCTCTGCCACCAGCGCCACCTTTCCATAGATGGGGGAGTACTCCGCGTCGATGCCGCCGAGGAACGTGATCTGTCCCGGGGCCCGGCCGTCCACCTCGGCGTAGCTCGGGGCACGGCAGCCGCGGGTGGTCGCCGCGTCGGCCTCGGTGGTGCAGATTTGCGCGGCGCCGGAGATCCCGGTCAAGGCGTACCCGCCGCGCAGATGCAGCCCGAACTCCTCGGAGGGGAAGAAGCCGAGCTTCGCACCGAAGAGGTACTTGCTGAAGAACGCGTCGTTGAGCGAGGCGGTCACCGACGGGCTGAACTCGAACCGGCCGCGCTTGCGGAACAGGTGTCCGGAGACGGGCCGGACCCGCTCACGCAGGGGGCCTACCCGGTCCTTGTCGACCTCGGACACGTCGCCCGCGTCCTCCTCGGTCTGGGCAAATGACGTCGCGGGCAATGCGACGACTGCGAACACCAGGGCCAACAGAAGCCGCTTCATTATTCGGCCTCCCGACCAGTGGACTTGAGCGGGAAGAAGATGGAGACGCCCGCGTTGAGGGTCATGACGTTCTGGAGGGCGCCCTTGGTGGTGCCGGTGGGCGCGTCGACATAGCTGGTGTTGATCAAGGCGACGTTGAAGGCGATGAAGTCCTTCGCCACCGCGCGCACGCCGGCGCCGAGGTCGAAGGCGGGGTTGAGGCCGCGGTCCGGAAGGGAGGACGTCTCGGTGTTCACCGCCCCGATCCCGCCGAGGAGATATCCGTCCAGGTGGAGGATGTCGTTCCAGATGGCGATCTTCCCGTAGACCGGGCTCCACTCGACGTCGCCCATCACCGACCACTGGGGCACCGAGTTGAAGATGCGGCTCTGGAAGGTCTTCTTGGCCACCCGGACGTCATCGGTCCCGTTCACGCTGTAGAACGACCCGCGCGCGGCGATCGCCAGGCTGTCCGCGAGGAAGTAGGCGGCGCGCACGCTGGCGCCCCACTTCGTGTAGTACGGGTCGTTCACCGAGGCGGTGATGAAGGGGGCCAGCTCGAACCGGCCCTTCTTCGAATACACCTTGCGCTGGACGCTCTTCACCCGGTCTTCGACGGTGACGTCCCGCTCCCCTTCCAGCAGGGATTCGCGTGCGATCGGCTTGCGAGGCTCATCGCTGGGGGTGGGAGCCGGCGGCGCCCTGTCAGAGGACGACGTGTCCGACAGGTCGAGCCCGGTCGATTCCTCGGCCGGAGGCGTTTCTTCTTCGGTGAGGTCGAGCCCGAAGCCCTGGTCCTGAGCCGCGGCAGCCGTGGGCAGCAGGAGCAGTGCGAACGAAATCGCGGATGTGCGGATCACGAGGGTGCGTCTCCGTTTGTGTTTGAATGCCCCCGTTCAAGGGGACTCTTTGTGCGACGCAGTTGGGCATCCTACTGCCGGCACGGATGCCGGTTCAACCCTCTGGCAACGCCGCAAGCTGGCAATATTTCTGGACAATTCCACTCGGAGCGCTTTCAGCGGTGGGCTGTAGACAATTCCGGCGGTGTGTTAGCTTCCCGTCTCGCGTGTCACACACCTGCATGCGAAAGCGAGATTCTATCATGTCACTCCGGTGGACCCTCTTCGTCGGCGCCCTGGCTTGCGCCTCGGTCACCGGCTGCGCCCCCAGGACCGACCTGGGGAAGGAATGCACCCTGGTGCGCAAGGATCCGAACGACCTCAACCCCAGCGACGGCATCAGCTCCATCCCCATCAAGGAGAGCGAGATCGTCGTGGGCAAGGACTTCATCTCCTTCGGCGCCACCGAATGCGAAGACCTGGTCTGCGTGCGCGATGCCAACGCGCCGCTCGGGGATCCGGGGGCGGACGCCAAGGGCAAGTGCTCGCGCCCGTGCGTGGAGACGAACGCGTCGTCCTGCGCGACCGGAGACGAAAAGGTGGACGAGAGCGCGGATGGAAAGTTCGTCTGCCGCGCCATGCTCCTCGACACGGAGACGCTCGCCCTGATCAAGGAAGCCGACCCGGTCACCTACAAGCAGTACTTCGGCGATACGACCTCGCCGTTCTTCTGCGCCCACCCGCAGAAGTAGTCAGTGCACCGTCGGCGCGGCCTCTTCGGGTTCCGTGGGGACCCGTGAGGCCGGCTGGCGTTTCGGCAACCTCACCTCGAAGGTCGAGCCCCTCCCGGGCGCGCTCTGGACCGAGACCCGCCCATGGTGCGCTTCGACGATCCGGCGCACCGCGAACAGGCCCAGTCCGACGCCGGGGATGCTCTCGCGGGAGATGCCCACCCTCCGGAAGGGCTGGAAGATCTCCTTCTGCTCCTCCTCGGACATCCCGATGCCCTGATCGGTCACCCGGAAGACGACCTCGTCGCCCGTGTCGTGGACCGAGATCGACACCTCTCCCCCGGGCGAATACTTGATGGCGTTGCTGACGAGGTTGTTGAGCACCTGCACCAGTCGCGACGCGTCCGCCTCCAGGTAGACAGGCGCCTCCGGAGCAGGGCAGTCCAGGCGGAGTAGATGGTTCGGAGAGGTGGCCTCGAACAGCTTCACCACCTCGTCCGCCAGCGCGCAGGCATCCGTCCGGGACGGCCGGACCTCCAGCTCGCCGCCCTCGATGCGGGTCGCGTCGACCAGATCCCCGATCATCCGGTCCAGCCGCTCGACCTGCCTTCGCACCAGGGTCACCGTCTTGAGCAATCTCTCCTGCGGCACGTCCTGGTTGAGGGGCCTGGAGGTCGTCAACTTCAGCGCCGACAGCGGGTTTCGGAGATCGTGCGCGACGCTGCCCAGGAAGAGCTGGAGGCGGTCGCGCTCATTGACGATCTCCCCCGCCATCTCGTTGTACTGCTTGCCGACCTGCGCGATCTCATGTGGCCCCTCCACCGGCGCCCGCGACGCCCGGTTCCCCCGTCGGAACGCGTCCATTGCCGCCGCGGTCGCGACCACCGGAGCGATGATCTTCCGATGGACCCACGAGAGGATCGCCAGGATGGCGACGACGAACAGCACCGCGACGCCGACGGCGAGGTAGTCCCCGGTCCGGGCCAGCGACGCTGCGCGGGATCGTGCCGCTCTCGCTTCGTTGACGTTGTACTGCACCAGGCGCTCCAGCGCGGCATAGGCCGTGGTGAGCACTGGCTCGGAAGGACTGACCTCCCTGGAGGCTTCGAGGTATCGCCCCATCGCCTCCACCGCCGCGGCGTAGATTTCGCTCTCCTCGGCGCTCATCACGAAGGCCCCCGCCTCTTCGAGATCGTTCCGGAGCTCGCGCTGCAATTGGTCCCGCACCAGAGGGTCGCGCGCCCGCGCGTGCAGGAGCAGACCCACTTCGGCCTCCTGCACCAGGCGGACGCTCTCCACGGATGCCGCCAGGTTCTCGGCCAGCCGGTTCAGGTAGGCCGTGCTCAGGACGAACGCCAACGCCACGGCCACGACGACCGCAAGGAGGGTGGCCATGACGGCGGAGAAGCCGTGCCGGAGCGTCATCTCGCTCCTTCAGATGCGCATCCGGATCTGCCTGCGAACCCGTCGACCGGGCGCTCGCATTGCCGGCTGCGCTACTCAATCGGGATCATCGACGTCCCCTGGAACGTCACCTTGCTTCCGGGGCGCACGCCGATCTTCTCGAACCACCCGCCCGGAACCTCCAGGACGTACTTCGACGGGGTGCTCACGCCGCGCGAGGCCAGCGACTTCGGCACCGCCTGGGTGACGACACCGACGATCACCCCGTCCTCGCCGATGAACGCCATGTCCAGGGGGATGAGGGTGTTGCGCATCCAGAACGAGTTCACCCGCGACTGCGGGAAGATGAAGAGCATGCCCTTCCCCTCGGGCAATTCGGTCCGCCACATCAGGCCGCGTTGGCGGGCGGGATCGTTGGCGGCGACCTCCACCTCGACCAGGTGCGAGCCACCGAAGGCGTCCTCGAGAACGACCCGAGCGCGCGGGAGCGCGGGTCCCACGTAGTTCTCCGCGGCAGGATCGTCCGAGGTCGTCGTCATTTGCGGGGCAGCCACCGGCGCCCTGCCCTCGCCTTCGGCGGTGCAGGCCGCCCCGAGCGCCAGGGACAGCACACACGGAAGCAGGCGCTGGAGCAATCGTCCGGCGCTCATGCGATCTGCTTGTTGAGCAGCTTGCCCGTGAGATCGGTGCCCAGGCTGTCCGCCATGAGCAGCTCGACCACCGACTCGAAGGCGTTCCGCTGGGAGTCGTCCTGGTAGATGAACCGGATCCCCATGCCCGGCTCCTCTCCGTCGGCCTTCGACCACACGACCTCGCCGAGGAGCTCGAATGGATCAGGCCGCCGGGGGACCGTGAGCTTGAACAGGAATCGCGTGCCTATCGGCAGCGGTTTGCGGGTCTTGATGAAGGTCCCGCCCTTCGAGATGTTCTTGGTGTAGTCGGCAAAGAACGAGTTCAGCTTCTTGTAGTCGACCTTGAGCTCGATGGGCGCGCGCGCATGGTGCCGCGCGTCGGGGCCACTTTTCGGGTCCGTCATTGCGAGGGGCAGTATAGGCAACCTGATGGGACAAGTCCTGCTTCGGTCACGGGCCCTTCTCCGAAAGCCCGGCGTTCTGCTCGTCATCGCGGTGCTCGCGCTCGGCGGCTCGGCGCTCGTGTTCGTCCCGTTGTTCGGGGTCCCCGGCTACGAGCTGGGCGAGGCGCTCGCGCTCTTCCTCGGGCTGCTGGGCGGCGGCATCGGCATGGCCGCGGCGTTCCAGGAGCGCCGGCTCATCCAGGGC
>JBAWAM010000531.1:0-10882 GCA_049589315.1 Myxococcaceae bacterium | reverse complement strand
AGGCTGCGCTGGGCGCTTCTGGGCGTCCCGCCAGGTCACCGCCGCCCGGACGAAGCCGGAGAACAGCGGGTGCGGCTTGAAGGGCTTCGACTTGAACTCGGGGTGCGCCTGGCAGCCGATGAAGAACGGGTGCGCCTCCTTCGGGAGCTCCACCATCTCGACCAGGTCCAGCTCCGGGTTGGTGCCGGAGACCACCATGCCGCCCTCCTGGAGCTGCGCGCGGTAGGTGTTGTTCACCTCGTAGCGGTGACGGTGACGCTCGTCGACTTCGGCGGCGCCGTAGAGGGCGTGCGCGCGCGAGCCCGGCTTGAGCGCGCACTTGTACGCGCCCAGCCGCATGGTGCCGCCCTTCTCGGTGACGTTCACCTGCGACTCCATCAGCGTCACCACCGGGTGCGGCGTGTGCTCGTCGAACTCCGAGGAGTTCGCCCGCTCCAGCCCCAGCACGTTCCGCGAGTACTCGACCACCGCCATCTGCATGCCGAGGCAGATGCCGAAGAACGGGATCTTGTTCTCACGGGCGTAGCGGACCGCGGCGATCTTTCCTTCGGTGCCGCGGACCCCGAACCCGCCGGGGACGAGGATGGCGTCCACGTCGGACAGCAGCGAGGCGGCGCCCTTCATCTCCACCTCCTGCGAGTCGACGTACACCGGGTTCACCCGCACGTCGTTGGCGATGCCGCCGTGCAGCAGGGCCTCGTTGAGCGACTTGTAGCTCTCCTTGAGGTCGACGTACTTGCCGACGATCGCGACCCGGACCTCGCCGCGCGCGGGCTTGTGGATCGTCTCGACGATCTTCTCCCACTGGTCCAGCCGCGGCGCCCGCGACCAGATGTTGAGGATCTCTGCGAGGCGCACGTCCGTGCCCTGGCGGTGCAGCTCCAGCGGGAGTTCGTAGATGCTGCTCACGTCCGGCGAGGTGAACACGGCGCCCCGGTCCACGCTGCAGAACATGGCGATCTTCTCCCGCTGCTCACGGGAGATCTCCCGATCCGTGCGGCAGATGAGGATGTCCGGGTGGATGCCGATCTCGCGGAGCTTCTGCACCGAGTGCTGCGTCGGCTTGGTCTTCACCTCGCCCGCGGCGGCGATGTAAGGCAGCAGCGTCAGGTGGATGTACGCCGTGTTCTGGACCCCGAGGTCGTAGCGCATCTGCCGGATCGCCTCGAGGAACGGCAGGGACTCGATGTCGCCGACCGTGCCGCCCACCTCGACCAGGATGACGTCGTGGCCTTCGGCCGCCTCGTGGATGAGGTGCTTGATCTCGTCGGTGATGTGCGGAATCACCTGGACGGTCTTGCCCAGGTACTCGCCGCGGCGCTCCTTCTGGATCACCGAGTGGTAGATGCGGCCGGTGGTGGTGTTGTTGAGCCGCGACATCCGCGCGGTCGTGAACCGCTCGTAGTGACCCAGGTCGAGGTCGGTCTCACTCCCGTCGTCGGTGACGAAGACCTCACCATGCTGGAAGGGGCTCATCGTGCCGGGATCCACGTTGATGTAGGGATCCAGCTTCATCAGGGTGATGTCGAGGCCGCGGTTCTCCAGCAGCGCGCCAAGTGAGGCGGAGGCGAGTCCCTTGCCGAGCGAGCTGACCACACCACCAGTCACGAAGATGTATTTGGTCTTCTTGGAGCGCATGACCCGTTCTGCCAACGAATCTCGGGCCTCGTCAATGCCGGTGTGCACCGGGCCGGGGTCAGGGCCCCTGCCGAAGCGCCTCCTCGGCGCGCAGCAGGTCTGCCGGAACGTCGACTCCCACGCTCCGCCAGTGGGTCACCCGGCACCGGATGCGGATGCCGTTCTCCAGCGCCCGGAGCTGCTCGAGCTTCTCCACCCCCTCGAGCGGTGAGGGGGGGAGGGCAGCCAGGCGCAGCAGGGTCGCTCTCCGGTAGCCGTACAGGCCGAGGTGCGCCCACCTCGGCGTCGGACCGGTGGCGGGGTCCGGGTCCCGCTCGAAGGGCACGGGGGCGCGGGAGAAGTAGAGGGCGTCTCCAGAGAGGCCCAGCACCGCCTTCACCACGTTGGGGTTGGCGACCTCCTCGGGAGCGAGCGGGCGGACGAGCGTGGCCATCTCCACCGAGGCATCCTCGAACGCGCCGACCCGGGCGCGCAGCGCTTCGGGCGAGATGAGCGGTTCGTCCCCCTGCACGTTCACGAGGACGTCCGCGTCGGCGGCAGGTCCACCCGCGACCTCCGCCACCCGGTCGGTGCCGGTGGCACAGGTGGGCGAGGTCATCCAAACCTCGCCGCCGAAGCCGCGGACCACGTCGGCGATCCGCGCGTCGTCGGTCGCTACGCCCACGCGGGTGAACGCGCCGCTGGCCACGCAGCGCTCCCAAACGTGCTGCACCATCGGCTTGCCGGCGAGCACTGCCAGCGGCTTGCCCGGAAAACGCGAAGAGGCGTAACGCGACGGGATCACCGCGACGATGCGGTCTGGATTCGACATGGCGGCGCGTTGTACTCCTGTTGCAAGGACCGGACGAGCTTGCGCTGGACGGGGCAGGCAGGCGTGCCTACCTTGCGCCGCAATGAAGACTGTCCTTCACATCGTCGGAGCCCGTCCGAACTTCATGAAGGTGGCGCCCATCCACCGCGCCATCTCCGCACGCGGAAAGCTGCGACAGCTGCTCGTGCACACCGGGCAGCACTACGACGCGAAGATGAGCGACGTGTTCTTCACCGATCTCGGAATGCCGCCGCCGGACGTGCACCTCGGGATTGGCTCCGGTTCCCACGCGGAGCAGACCGCGCGCGTGATGATCGAGCTGGAGAAGGTCTTCCAACGCGAGAAGCCGGACCTGGTCTCGGTGGTGGGCGACGTGAACAGCACCCTCGCAGCGGCGCTGGTCGCGACCAAGATGATGATCCCCGTCTCTCACGTGGAGGCCGGCCTCCGCAGCTTCGACCGCGCCATGCCCGAGGAGATCAACCGGATCGTCACCGACCGGATCAGCGATTACCTGCTCACGCCCTCGCCGGATGCGGACGAGAACCTTCGCCGGGAGGGCGTCGAGCCCGAGCGGATCGTCCGGGTGGGCAACGTGATGATCGACTCGCTGCTCGCGGCGAAGGAGAAGGCGTCGAAGCTGTCCACGCTGCGCGATCTCGGGCTGGAGGCTCGGGGCTACGCGGTCTGCACGCTTCACCGCCCGTCGAACGTCGACGATCCGGAGCGCCTCGGCGGCCTCATCGACGCGCTCGGTTTCGTCTCCGCGCACGTGCCGGTCGTGTTCCCGGTGCACCCGCGCACCCGGAAGATGATCGCGGAGAAGGGGCTCACCTCGCGGGTGGAGCGGCATCCCCAGCTCCGCCTCGTCGAGCCGATGGGCTACCTCGAGTTCCTCGCGCTGACCTCCCAGGCGAAGCTGATCCTCACCGACTCCGGCGGCCTGCAGGAGGAGAGCACCGCGCTCGGCGTGCCCTGTCTCACGCTGCGCGAGAACACGGAGCGTCCAATCACCGTGACCGAGGGTACCAACCTCGTCGTCGGCACCGACCCGGAGCGCATCCAGGCGGAGGCGAAGAAGATCCTCGACGGCCATGGCAAACACGGCCGCTGCCCCGACCTGTGGGACGGCCGCACCTCCGAACGGATCGCCGCGCTCTACGAACGCGTGCTCGGCGCGTAACGCGTGGCCGGCGCGAGCGAGGCGATTCTCCGGCACAACCCTGGATTCGCGCTACTCCGGGTCGTAGCCGCTCCAGGCAACGAGCGTCTGGCGTGACGTCTGGATGGTCACCGCGTTCGAGGCGCAGCGTTCGAGCACCGCGCGTGGGGACTCGCCGCTGAGCTCGTCTGCGCCGCCGTGGCCGACGACCAGCTCGACCGCGTCAATCGAGACCGTCACCACCACGAACGAGGCCTCCTGCGTCTCGTCCGCATCCATGACGAGCACCGACGCGTGCGACTTCGACGGCCGCTCCTCGAGTTCTTCGAAGAGTTCGTTCAACGAGTGCTTCAAGTCCGAGACCCGGAAGCGGTTTGCCTCGAAAGGGGACTGCCCCTTCGACAGCGCCTGCTGAATCGAAACATCGAGCTCGCCGACGGTCATCGTTCCTCCTCGCCGATGATGGTTCACGCGGCGCAACGCGACCAGCACGTTCAGCCCGGCGGAAATCGTCCAGGTGGCGGCCTCCGGGCGGACCACCCGCTCCTTCGCTCCGACCTCGGCCCAGTGTTTCCGCAGGGTTGCATGCGCCGCATGCCTCCACAACGCGGGTCAGGCCAGCAGGCGCAGACCACTGTGCGCACAGATTGAGCGCAGAGACTCGTGCCGGCCGGCCGCGGTGCGCGGGGGCCCTACTGACAGGTCCCGGCGGAGCAGATCCCGGCGTCGCCGCAGGCCAGCCCCGAGCAGTCCGGGTCCTCGCAGTCGAGGAGCCCGTCGCCGTCGTCGTCGATTGCGTTGCCGCAGGTGCTCTCGCGCGGGACGCAGGCGCCGACGAGGTCCTCGCCCGCATCCGGCGAGCCCCCGTCAGCCATCATACCGCCGTCGCCCAGGCCGGCGTCGCTCACGCCCACGCCCCCGTCGGTGACACCGCCATCCGTCACCCAGCTCGAGGGGAACTGGCCACAGACGTGCTCCGGATCGTCGCTCGAGCACGGCATCGACAGACACTCCGGGTCGTCGCAGTCGATGAGCCCGTCCTCGTCATCATCCGAGCCGTTCGCGCAATCCACCTCGGCGCAGGCGCTCTCCAGGCAGCTCGCTCCAGCGCTGCACGCGTTGCCGCACGCGCCGCAGTGCTGGTCGTCGCTGCTGAGCTCGAAGTCCTCATCGATCGCATCGTCGCAGTCGTTGTCGAGCCCGTCGCACAGCTCGGCGGAGGCGCTCACCGTCGCGAAACACACGCTGTCGCCGCCCAGGCACGCGCGGGTTCCCGGGCGGCAGACGCCAGGGAGGGGCGATTCGCAAGCCGCGCCCGCCCACGAGACATCGTCGACGACCCCGTTGCAGTCGTCGTCTTTCCCGTCGCAGGTCTCGTCGTCATCCGCGCAGGTCCCGGTCGCGAAGCACAGCCCCGTGTCCCGATTTGCCTGTGCGATGCACTCGAAGCCCGCGCCACAATCCCCGTCCTGCGCGCACGAGAAGCGCCCCTCGTCGGGATGGACGTCGAAGGTGCACCCCGCGATTGCGCCCAGCAAGACCCCGGCGGCGAGCGCCAGAAGTGGACGGACCTGCTCCGAACCCATGCGCGACATCAGAACCGACCTCCGAGCTGCACGCCGGCTCCGGACGGGCCGGCCACCGGCGCAACGCTCACGTTCGCATCATCGCCCGGGTCGAGCAGCGTGAGCACCGCCCCGGTCACCACCGCCGCCCCGGCCACTCCGAAGAGAATGTTTGCGGTGAGCGCGTGCTGACGACCTTCGAGCGCCCGCGCGCGCGTGCCGGAATACAGGCCGCCCTGCGCATCGAATCCGTCCTTCAGCTCGCGCTCGATCCGCTGGGCCGAGGTGCCGAAGTAGATCCCGGTCGCGCCCGCGGCGGCGCCAGCGCCCAGGGCCACCCACGCGGGGACGGGAATGCGGAAGGCGCTCTCCGTCGTCGCTGCCTTCTTCGCCACCAGCGCAGGAACGAGCTTCTCCTCCGGCGCGGCGCCCGGCTCCCGCAACATCCGGAGCTCGGGTGTGTTGACCTGGTTCGCGTCCACGTCGACCAGCCGGCGGATGGGCAGATACGACTTCCGCTCCAGCCGCACCTCGTACTTGCCCGGTTTGAGCTCCAGCTCGAGCGGCGTGCGCCCGCGGGGCTCTCCGTCGATCCAGACCTCCACGTCCTGCACGTTCGTGGTGACGACCAGCTTGCCCGTCGCCTCGCGCTCGCCGCGGAGCATCCTCGGAATCGCCTGGGCTGCGTCGTCCTTGAAGCGCCGCGAAGCAATCAGCACCGAGCGGTCCACGCTCGAGACGAGGGCGCCCTGCTTCACGTCGATCAGGTAGAGCTTCAGCAGGTACGACTTCTCGTCGCGGGACAGGGCCCCGACGACCGCGTGGTCCACGCCCATCCGGGAGAGCCGGCCCGCGACGCAGGTGGGTTCGCCGCCGCACTTCTGCAGCTCCTCGTAGGGCTTGCGTCCGAGCGCCTGCTCCACGTCCTCGGCGGGGACGACGGTGAAGCCCTGCTTCCGGGCCGCCGTCTGGACCTGCTGCAGGACCTGAGCGCCGAGGCCAATCATGGTAGGAGGCGTGGAGAGCTCCACGACCGCAAGGCGGCCACCCGGACGAGCCGGGGCCTCCTGACGGGCTTCGGCCAGGGGGCCGAGCAGAAACGAGACGAGGACCCAGGCGGCGAGGCGCCGCGGGTGGTTCGCGCGAAGCATGGACGGCAAGATAGCGGAAATAGCCCCGGCAAACGAAGCCGAGGACTTCGTGGAGACCCAGTTCACAGTCGAGCCGAACTACGACGGCTGGCGGCTGGACCGGTACCTCTGCGACAAGATCCGCCGTCTGTCCCGGACGCGCGCGCAGAGGATCATCCGCAAAGGCCTCATCAGCGATCGCCCGCTCAAGCCGTCCACGCGGGTGAAGCCGGGGCTGACGTTCAAGCTGCGCCGCCGGGCGATGGACGAGCCGGACACGCCGCGCGAGATCACCGAGCTCTACCAGGACGGCGCGCTGCTGGTGGTCGACAAGCCGGCCGGGCTCCCGATGCACCCGTCCGCGCGCTACCACAGCGGCACGCTGGTGAACGTCATCCGCGCCCGCTACGGCCCGGACTTCCGGGCGGACCCGGCGCATCGGCTCGACCGGGAGACCAGCGGGATCATCATCTGTGGCCGCACGCTCGAAAGCTGTCAGCGGCTCATGCGTTCCTTCGTGGAGGGCGAGGTCCACAAGGAGTACCTCGCGATCACCGAGGGGGCTCCCGTCGAGGACACGTTCGAGATCGACGCGCCGATCGCGGAGGGGACCGAGCTCATCCGCATCGCCGTGCGCATCGATCGCCAGGTGGGGAAGCCTGCCCGCACCCGCTTCCAGGTTTTGCGTCGCTTCGAACGCGACGGCGCAAGATTCGCGTTGGTGCGCGCCTGGCCGGAGACCGGGCGACAGCACCAGATCCGCATCCACCTCCGCGAAGCGGGCTACCCGATCGTGGGCGACAAGATGTACGGCCCGGACCAGGGCTACTTCGATCGATTCTCGAAGCACTGCCTCGAGCCAGAGGCCTGGGAGAAGCTCAGGCTTCCCCGCCACGCGCTGCACGCCGCGCGCATCCGCTTCCCCCATCCGGTCACCCGCGCCGAGGTCGAGTTCGAGTCGCCCCTCCCACAGGACCTGAGGGAGTTCCTCGACGCACCGGGTGAGGCTGCACCCGGGATCGCCGTTTGATCCGGCACCTGCGGGCGCCGATGGCACAACCGATGCTTTCCGTCCGATCCGATGGTGACCACGCCTGAACTCGTTCGGCGGATGGACGGGCTCGCAATGCGCGGGGTGGACCCTTCTGCGCGGCGCCCGGAGTCGAGGCCGGAGCTGGAATCGAGGGGCGCCGAGTGAGCGGGTTGCGGCGTCAGCTCAACTCCATGCATGCCCGGTTCGCCCTGGGGTTCGCCGTCCTCTGCGGCATCGTGCTGCTCGTCCTGCTCTACAGCGCGCACCGACAGGGCGCCATCTTCGAGCAGCTCGCGCGCGATCTCGGCCTGGACGAGACCCGCCGCGCGCAGTTGGAGACGCTCGCCGGTTCGGAGCGTCGCGACGCATTCCTGGCCTCCCTGGGATTGTCTGCGGTGGCGTTCAGTGCGCTGGCGGGCGTCCTGCTCGTGGTCGCGCGCAGCGTGACGCGGCCCCTCGGACGGGCAGTCGCCGCCGCCTCGGAGATCGCCGCCGGAGACTTCACCGCGCGCCTTCCGGTCACGGGGGCGACCGAATCGCGCGAGCTCGCAGATGCCCTCAACAAGATGGCCGCCGACCTTCAGCAGGCGTACTCGAACCTCGAGGAGGAGGTGGCCTCCCGGAGCCAGGCGCTGATCCGCGCGCTGGAGCGCGCTCGCGAGCTCCACCGGGTCTCCGAGCAGCAGTCGGCGGCGCTCGCCGCGCAGAACGAGGCGCTCCAGGCACAAGCGGCGGAGCTCTCGGCCAAGAACTCAGAGCTGGAGCGGGCGAACAAGCACAAGGACGAGTTCGTCGCCAGCATGTCCCACGAGCTGCGGACGCCGCTGAACGCGGTCATCGGCTTCTCGGAGCTGCTGCTCGAAGGATTGGGCGGCCCCCTCTCGGCGGAGCAGAGCGAGTACGTCCGGGACATCCACGGCGCGGGCAAGCACCTGCTCGTGATGATCAACGACATCCTGGACGTGGCGAAGCTGGACGCCGGGCGGATGTCCATGGCCCGCGCGGAGCTGGAGCTGGGGATCCCCCTGCGCGAAGCGGAGCAGATGGTCCGGCCACTCGCGCTTCGCCGAGGCATCCGGTTCGAGGTGGAGACCGAGCCGGGCGTCCGGGTCAAAGGGGACGTCCAGCGCCTGCGGCAGGTGGCGCTCAACCTGTTGTCGAACGCGATCAAGTTCACGCCTCAGGGCGGACAAGTCCGGGCCGCGGTCCGGGCGACGGCGGACGGGTTCGCCGAGCTGTCGGTGAAGGACACGGGCATCGGCATCGCGCCGGAGAACCACGCCCTCGTGTTCGAGGCCTTCCGGCAGGTCGACGGCAGCGTCACGCGAAACTTCGACGGCACCGGCCTGGGCCTCACGCTGGTGAGGAAGTTCGTCGCTGCGATGGGCGGCGAAGTGCGGCTGGACAGCCGACTCGGCGAAGGCGCCCTGTTCACCGTGCGTCTTCCAGCCAGGAGGGCGGCGTGATGGCGGGAACCGGAGGGGCATGATGCAGGCGCGATACGACGTCGTCGAACCCGAAGCGCGTGCCGCGCGGATCCTGGTGGTGGATGACGAACCCGCCAACGTGCGGCTGATGAAGGCGTACCTTGTCGCGGAGAAGTTCGAGGTGCTGACCGCCAGTTCGGGCCCGGAGGCGCTGGCGCACCTCGCAGGAGGGCAGGTCGACCTGGTTCTGCTCGACATCCGGATGCCGGAGATGGACGGGCTGGAGGTGTGTCGCCGCATCCGCGCCAACGCCAACAACGTGCGGCTGCCGGTGATCTTCATCACCGCCGAGCTCGACGATCAGAGCTCCGAGATCGCTGGCCTCGAGGCGGGGGGCGACGAGTACCTGCACAAGCCGGTGCACCGCACGGCGCTGGTGGCCAGGGTGAGGAGCCTGCTCCGCCTCGCCAACGCCGAGCGGGACCGGGTGCTCATGGCGCAGCTCGCGCACAGCGAGAAGCTGGCGGCCATCGGGCAGATCGCCGCGGGCGTGGCCCACGAGGTCAACAACCCGCTCTCGTTCATCCTCTCGAACCTCGCCACGTTGTCGGGGTACGTGGAGGACGTCCAGTCGGTCATCGCGGCGTACCGGTCGAACGCCGAGGAGGGCGCCCGTCGCGAGCAGGAGCTCGGCTTCCAGAACAGCCTCGAGGACATGTCCGCGCTCATTCGCGAAACCAGCGAAGGCGGCCAGCGGGTGCGCAAGATCGTCCAGGCCCTGAAGTCGTTCTCGCGGAAGGACGAGGTCGTGAGCCAGGGGGTCGACCTCGCCGAGGTGGCAGCGTCGACCCTGCTGCTCACCGAGCGGGAGATCAGCTCGCGCGCCACCCTGGTGAAGGCGCTGACGCCGGCGCCGATCGGCTTCGCGCCGCGGAACCACCTGGAGCAGGTCGTGCTCAACCTGCTCGTCAACGCCCTCCAGGCGCTGAACGGGAAGGAGCCGAAGGACTGCCGGATCGAGGTCCGCTCCTGGACGGCCGAGGGCTGCGGCTGGTTGTCGGTCAGGGACACCGGCTGTGGCATCGACGCTTCCCAGAAGCCGAGGATCTTCGAGCCGTTCTACACGACGAAGCCGATCGGGGTCGGGACCGGCATGGGGCTGTCGTTCTGCGCGAACGTCGTCCGCAAGCTCGGCGGGACGATCGGATTCGAGAGCGCGAAGGGGGAGGGCACCACCTTCACCCTCCGCATCCCTGGCGACGTTCACTGAGCGGCGCTGCTCAGCTCCCCTTCGCGCGCCGGGCCCGCGCCAGCATCAGCGACGGCAGCGACGCCTCTTCGGCCCCCGCCGCAGTCAACGACGTCGACGCGCCGTCCTTGGCCGGAGGCAGCGCGTTGCGCTTCTCCGACTCGTGGGAGAGCGGGGTCAGGTAGTTGCCCGAGAAGCACGCGTTGCAGAACGTCGACGCCTCCGGATCGCCGACCGCAGCGCCCAGACCCTCCAGCGAGAGGTAGCCGAGGCTGTCCGCGGTGACGTAGCGGGCGATCTCCTCGACCGTGTGGCTGGAGGCGATGAGCTCCTGCCGCGAGGGCGTGTCGATGCCGTAGTAGCAGGGCCAGCGGGTGGGCGGGCTGGAGATGCGCAGGTGCACCTCGGTCGCGCCCGCCGCCTTCAGCATCTTCACGATCTTGCGGGAGGTGGTGCCGCGGACGACCGAGTCGTCGACCACCACGACCCGCTTGCCCTTGAGCACGTTGCGGACGGCGGAGAGCTTCAGCTTCACGCCGAAGTGGCGGATCGACTGCTGCGGCTCGATGAAGGTGCGGCCCACGTAGTGGCTGCGGATGAGGCCGACATCGAAGGGGATGCCGCTCTGCTGGGAGAAGCCCAGCGCGGCGGGCACGCCGGAGTCCGGGACGGCGATCACGAGGTCCGCCTCCGCCGGTTGCTCCTTCGCCAGCTGCATTCCGAGCTTCTTGCGGACCTCGTAGACGGAAGAGCCGAACAGGACCGTGTCCGGGCGCGCGAAGTAGACGTGCTCGAACACGCACCGCCCCAGCCGGCGCGGGGCGAACGGCTTCTGGCTGCGCAGCCCGTTCTCGTCGATGACGACCA
>JBAWAM010000530.1:0-6482 GCA_049589315.1 Myxococcaceae bacterium | reverse complement strand
GACGGGTCGCGGTCTGGTACTCCACGTGCGAGGTGGAGATGGTGATGCCGCGCTCCCGCTCCTCCGGGGCCTTGTCGATCATGTTGTAGTCCATGGCGGTAGCGCCGCCGGACTTCGACAGGACCTTCGTGATGGCCGCGGTGAGGGTCGTCTTGCCGTGGTCAACGTGACCGATCGTGCCGATGTTCACGTGCGGCTTGCTTCGGTCGAACTTTTCCTTGCTCATCGTCGCTCCTGAAAAATGGAGCCCCGAACCAGGATTGAACTGGTGACCTCATCCTTACCAAGGATGCGCTCTGCCATCTGAGCTATCGGGGCCTGTTACACTTCTTGCTGCTACAACCTGGAGCGGGAAATGGGATTCGAACCCACGACATTCAGCTTGGAAGGCTGACGCTCTACCATCTGAGCTATTCCCGCTTGAACTCTTGGAGGGGGTTGGATTCGAACCAACGAAGGCGTGGAGCCGGCAGATTTACAGTCTGCTCCCTTTGGCCGCTTGGGTACCCCTCCGAATCTACCTACGTTCCAACTCCTTGCATCAACTTTTCTACCCGGGCCCGACTTCCTCCGTCGGCCCGCCTGGCCGGCGGCGGGATTTGAACCCGCGACCTACTGATTACAAATCAGTTGCTCTACCAGCTGAGCTACACCGGCATGCCCCGCCGAAGGGCGACGCCTTCTATGAGATACCGTCCGGTGAAGTCAAGAACGTTTGCGACGATTCAGCTACTTCCCGCCGACCAAACGCTGACGCGCCACCTCGTACATCAGGATCGCCGCTGAGACCGAGGCGTTGAGGGAGGCGACCTGCCCAAGCATGGGGATTCTCAGACGCAGGTCACAGTGCTCCAGCACGCCCTTCCGGACGCCCGGGCCCTCGGACCCCACCACCACCGCGATCGGCCCGTCGAGCCTGGCCTTCGGCAGCTCCTGGTCGCCCTCGGGATCCGCCGCGGCGATCCACAGGCCCGCCTCCTTCATCTCTTCCAGTGCGCGCGAGAGGTTCGTCACCCGGGAGACCGGGCAATACTCGATCGCCCCCGCCGACGCCTTGGCCACCACCCCGGAGACCTGGGCAGCGCGGTCCTTGGGGATCACCACGCCGTGTGCGCCCAGCGCGTGGGCGGAGCGGATGATCGCGCCGAAGTTCTGGGGATCTTGAACGCCATCGAGCGCGACGAGAAGCGGCGGGCGCCCCGAAGCCTTCGCCTGCTCGAGCAGGTCGTGTAGCTCGACGTACTCCAAGGCGCGGACCTCGGCCACGACGCCCTGGTGCACACCGCCGCCGATCATCGAGGAGAGACGCTCCCGAGGCACCTTCACAACACGGACGTTCTCGTCCCGCGCACGGGAGAGGATCTCCGCGGCTTGTGGCTTCGAGAGCTGCCCCTCGCCGACGAAGATGGAGTCGATCTCCCCCGGCCGGGCGCGCAGCACCTCGAGGACCGGGTTCACGCCGAAGACGTAGCGCCCCGACGCAGGCGAGCTTTCTTCACGCGGACGTGCCACTCACTTCACCTCGACCGGAACCGAGACGTCGCGTTGCTGGCGAGAGCAGATCTTCTCGGTGCAGACGAAGAAGGTCAGCTTCCCCTCGACCGCGCCCTGCCCCGCCGCGCCGGCGATGACGGGGACTTCAAAGCGCGGGTTCCTGTGCTTCTTCTCCTCGTCCGCCTTCGCCACCGAGTCCTTCAGGGTCAGCTTCGACTTCTCCACCGTCAGGTTCTTCCCGGAGAGCTCCAGCTTGAGCGGCGCCTCGTCCGAGACATAGGCGTTCCCCTTCGTGCTGATGCTGACCACGTACCGGCCCTGCTCACCGGGCTTGAGCGTCTTCGTCGACTGCTCCGTGCTGACGACGTAGAGCGACGCAGGGTCGACCTCTCCCGCCTGCGCGCGGGTGCAGGCCACGAGCGCCAGGGCGGCCAGGGTCATCGAGGTGGTCCGGAGAAGTGCCTTCATGTGTGCTCCCTTGGTCACGGGGTCCTTCTAACGCGTAACAGACGCGGACGCGCCTGAAAGCTTCAGCTCCGGCCGTCCTGTGCACGCGGCGAGCGGGCAGGCTCCCGAGAGGTCCGCTGCTTCCGGGGGCGGCTGGGGGGCGGCATCTCCGCAAGGAGTCGCTCCGCGCGTTCGATGATCCGCGACGCCAGGTCCACCGACGTGACCTGCTCGATCTGGGTGATGGCGGGGGACGCGTTC
Organism: Myxococcaceae bacterium; assembly: GCA_049589315.1. GTDB lineage: Bacteria > Myxococcota > Myxococcia > Myxococcales > Myxococcaceae > JBAWAM01. Next base: position 4,280 of record JBAWAM010000530.1, on the reverse strand, counting down.
ACCTCGAACACCCGGGGAGAGCCCTTCACGTCGAGGATGTCCACCGCGCACACCTCCAATCCCATCAGCCTGGCTGCGGCCACCGCCGCCTTGCGCTGGGCCTCGGTCAGGTCACAGTTCTCCAGCCGGGCGCCGCGCTGGAGGGTGTGGGCCATCCGACCGACCTTCGGAATGCGGCGGACCGACGCCACCACTTCGCCGCCGACGACCATCACCCGGAGGTCGTGACCGGGCTTGCGGACGTACTGCTGCACGATCAGGTTGTGCCCGAGTCCGAGCACGGCCTCGAGCGCGGCCTCCAGGGATTGGAGCGTCTCGCAGACCATCATCCCGCTCTTCTCCTGCCCCTGCAGGAGCTTCACCAGCACGGGGACCCCGCCGACCAGCTTCACCATCGCCTTGAGGTCGCGCGCGTCGGTGGCCATCACCGTCGCCGGGATGTCGACGCCGTTGGCCGAGAGCAGCTGAAGCGCCCGCATCTTGTTGCGCGCCTGGGCGATGGCCTGGGTCGAGTTCATCAACGCGACGCCCTGAATCTCGAACTGGTTGAGCACCGCGAGACCGTAGACGTTCACCGATTGGGCGATGCGCGGGATGACCACGTCGCACGGCCCGAGCTTCTCGCGCTTGTAGTAGAGCGTCGCGCTGGTCGCGTCGATGTGCATCTTGACCTTGACCGGGTCGAGGACGCGGACCGCGTGTCCCCGCGACTTCGCAACCTCCACGAGGCGCCGCGTGGAGGGAATCGTCGACGAGCGGGAGAGGATCACGATTCGCATGGCGGGGGTCGCGCAAGGTAGTGGCGGAGTTTGTGGGCGTAAAGCGCAGGTTCGGGTGCGCCTCTTCGTCGCAGTCGCGTAATCGCCTTTTACAACTCAAGCCAGTGGTCGAAATAAACGCCGGATTTTCCTTTTGCCTTCTGCAAGTGCCCGAAAACCCAGCAGAAATCCCGCGTTCGCATTGTCCGTGAGTAGGTGGAAATGCATCATGCGCCCCCTCTGTAGGCAGCATCCTTCGGGACCGGGGGCCCTGACATGTCGAACGCAGTGGTGTTTCGCACGGCACTGGTGAGCAGCGCCGCCGCCGTGTTGTGGCTGGGGTGTGGCGCAGGTACGGCCGGCGTGGGTAGAAACAACGGAGCTGCGGACGCCGGCGCCAACGCGGGAGCCGATGCAGGGACCGGCGGCTCCCGGTGCACGCCGACGGGCCCGGAGATCTGCGACGGCCTGGACAACGACTGCGACGGGACGATCGACGGCATCGATCAGGACAACGACGGGATCAGCGTCTGCGCCCCCGACTCCGATTGCGACGACACCAACGCGTCCATCAGCCCGGGAGTCGCCGAGGTCGCCAACGACATTGACGACGATTGTGATGGCCGGATCGACTACGGCGTTCCCGGAGTCGACTACGACAAGGACGGCACGCCGTTCCCTCAGGACTGCAACGACGACGAACCGCTGGTCGGTCCGGGCGCGGTCGAGGTCCCCGGCGACAAGGTGGACAACGACTGCAACGGTCAGGTCGACGAATCCGTCGACTGCGAGGCGGCGATCACCGGCAGCACTGGAAACGATTTCGCTCGGGCGCTGGGGATCTGCGGCGACGCGCTGGTGAGTGCGTCGTTCCCGTCGTTCGGGATCCTGGCGCAGCCCACGCCGGTCTCCGGCCGTTCGATCCGCTCCCGCTTCGGGGCGAACTTCTCGCCGAGGGACGGCGCGAAGATGATCCACCTGTCGAATGGAAGGTCGGTCGACAACCTGGATGACCCGTCCTACACGCCGCAGACCGGAACCGAGTTCGGGACCGTCGGGACGCATCCTTTGTGGACGCCACCGGCATGCGCCGGGTCCTACACGTCCGCGAGAGACCTCAACGAACTGCGCCTCGAGCTCGAGGTTCCCCTGAACGCAAAGAGCCTCAGCTATCAGGTGAACTTCTTCTCATCCGAGTATCCGGAGTGGGTCTGCGAGGGCTTCAACGACCGATTCATCGCCCTCCTCGAGTCGGAAGCGCTCGATCCCGGCAAACTCCCCGGCGGCGCCTCGGCGAACTGTCAGTCCGGGACGTCCGTGCCCACCTGCAACGTCTCGTTCGATTCGAAGGGCCAGCCGCTCACCGTCAACAATGGGTTCTTCGACATCTGCGAGAGCGCTGGCATGAACGATTGCGGCAAGCCGGTCTCGCTTCTCGCGAAGACGGGGTACGACCTCGTCATGGGGGGCGAGGTCGCCGGCGGCGCAACCGACTGGCTGACCACGAAGGCCCCGGTCAAACCCGGAGAGACGATCACGCTCCGGTTCATCATCCTCGACGAGGGCGACGCCAGGTACGACTCGTCGGTGCTGATCGACAACTTCAGGTGGGAGCTCGAGGCGGTGACCGCGCCCACCACCGAGCCCGAGATCAACTGACCGGGTCGCCTGCTCTGCGAGCGACGGAGCTCTAAAAGGCTCCGCCGTTCTCGTTGGAGTGGATGAACTCAACGCTGCTGAAGCGGCCAGAAGGACGAGCACCCACCCGCGGCGCGACGATGTAGAGTTCGCCGCCTGGGTGTCCTGATGCCTTCTGGAGTTCCACGGATGAATCTCAAGACCTTGCTGATTGCAGGCGTGACCGGTGCGGTGGTCGGAATGACCGTCGCTGGCTGCCAGACTTATGACTTCGAGCCGGTCGAGCCGCTCGCCATCGCGCAGACCACTGAGCGCAAGGTCGTGATTTCGAAGAAGAAGAAGCCCAACATCATGCTGCTCGTCGACAAGTCGGGCTCCATGAAGTTCGCGGTCGACGATCAGGATCCGAAGTGCTCGGACAACTGCAACGACACAGGCTACCCGGCCTGCCCTGCGGACTGTCCGCTGCGGCTGCAGGATATGAAGAGCGCGATGCAGGACTTCCTCGGTCAGTACGGAACGACCGCGCGCTTCGGCCTTTGGGTGTTTCCGGAAGCGCTCCAGGGCGATTCGTGCCGCACCGGCGGGCAGGTGCAGAACATCACGGTGAGCAACGACGTGGACTCGGAGCTGCAGAGCGCCGCGGCCGAGATCAACGACACGATCCAGAAGCTCGACAACGGGGGCCGTCCGGTCAGCGGAGGTACGCCGACCGCGACGACCCTCAACCTGCTGGCGAACAACTCGATGCTCCTCGACCCGGAGCGCGACAACTTCGTGCTGCTGCTGACGGACGGGCTCCCCAACTGCAACAACAATCTCAAAGTGACTACCTGCGTGTGCGTCAATGGCAAGGTCCCCTGCGATGACCCCCGCAACTGCCTCGACCAGGACGCCGTCGTCCAGGCGATCTCCGGGCTGTCCAGCCAGGACATCCGCACGATCGTCGTCGGGTTCGGCGCGGATACGGGCGACAGCCTTGCGCGTCCGACGCTCAATACGATGGCGCAGGCCGGTGGCTTCGCCCGCTCGTGCCAGACGAACGTGGACTGCGGCGTCAATGACACCTGCGACCTCGCGACCAAGACCTGCGGCAACAAGTTCTATAAGGCTGCCAACGCAAGCGAGCTCGCGGAGGCCCTCACGCGAATCCAGAACCTGATCGGGAACGAGAACCCCTGCGAGTTCCTGCTCGACGCAGTGCCGCAGGATGATGACCCGCGGTTCCTGGCCGTGTACGTCGACGAGCAGCGCCTCACTGCAGGGCCCGACACCTGGTCATACGCGAACAACGGGACGCCCACTGTCACCTTCTCCGGCGACACCTGCAACCGTCTGACCAACGCGTCCGCGAACGCGCCGGTGGAGGTGGAGATTCGCATCGTCGAAGGGCTTTGAGACCAGCCCGCTCTCCAGAATGATTCCGCGCTGCCTGCTTGCCTTCCCGTTGGTGTAAGGTTTCGTGAACGGTAGTCACCAGGCAGATGTTGGGCCGCATCGACGGTCCGGATCTGGAGAACGCGATGAATCTGAAGGCAGCGTTGATCGCAGGCGTGGCGAGTGCGGCAGTCGGTCTGGCCGTCGGTGGATGCCAGACGTACGACTTCGAGCCCGTCGAGCCACTCGCCCTTTCGCAGACGACCAAAAGCGAGGCCGTCCTGTCGCGGAAGAAGAAGCCCAACATCATGCTGCTCGTCGACAAGTCGGGCTCCATGAAGTTCCAGGTCACGAGCTCGACCACGCGCCTGTCCGAAATGAAGGTCGCGATGAATCGCTTCCTCGGTCCATACGGCAACACTGCCCGGTTCGGGCTTGCCGTGTTCCCGGAAGCCACGGCGGGATCGTATGAGGCGCAGTGTCGCGTGGGACGGGTGGTCCAGGACG
>JBAWAM010000529.1:0-3587 GCA_049589315.1 Myxococcaceae bacterium | reverse complement strand
AAACCCCTTCACGACGCCCGCACTCCCCCAATCCGAACCCAAATCCATGGCCCGATGCTGCACTCCGCGTGTCTGCACCGCGCTTGTTCGCCTTATCGACGCATGTCGCGCGCCTGCCCCGGCATTGACTCCCGCGTCCGTGCCATGACGGCGTGTCGTTCGTCCGACTTTTCGTAGCCCCAGCAAACAGCTCGGGAGCAATGCGCGGCCGCGAGAACGGTTATGGAGGTTGGACCCATGGACGAACTGCGCAAGAGAATCCGAGACGTGCCCGACTTCCCTCGCAAGGGGATCGTGTTCAAGGACATCACCCCGGTGCTCTCGGACCACGCGCTGCTCAAGCGGGTGGTGGACGCGATGGCCGAACGCTGGCGTGGGCACCGCATCGACAAGGTCGTGGGGATCGAGTCGCGCGGCTTCGTGTTCGCCGCGCCGCTGGCGTACCTGCTGGGTGCCGGCTGCACCCTGGTGCGCAAGGCCGGGAAGCTCCCGTACCAGACGGTGCGCGAGAGCTACGCGCTGGAGTACGGAAACGATCATCTCGAGCTCCACGTGGACGCCTTCGCCCCCGGCGACCGGGTGCTGGTGGTCGATGACCTGCTCGCCACCGGTGGCACCGCCTCGGCGGCCGGCAGGCTGGTGACCCGACAGGGCGGTGAGGTCCTTGGCTATTCCTTCGTGGTGGAGCTGGGCTTCCTGGGTGGAGCCGAACGGCTCGGCGCTCCCAAAGTCCACTCGCTGCTCCGGTTCGACCAGCCGTAGGAGGCATCGACCATGGCGTTCAAAAGGCTGGGGATCATTGGTGGGAGTGGTCTGGGCGAGGCGTTGAGCGGTGTCGCTCGCGGGACTTCGCACGAGCTGGACACGCCGTTCGGCCAGCCCTCGGGGCCGATTCTCACCGCCGACCTCGACGGGATCCCCGTGGCCTTGCTCAGCCGGCATGGGCCGGGGCACCTGCGCAGCCCGACCCAGGTCAACTACCGGGCGAACCTCTACGCACTGAAATCGCTGGGCGTGACGCACATCCTCGCCAGCACCGCGGTGGGCAGCCTGCGGGAGGAGATTCACCCTGGCGAGCTGGCGATCCCCGACCAGCTCATCGACCGCACCTTCCGCCGCGCCACCACCTTCTTCGACGAGCTGGCGGTCCACGTGGAGATGGGCGCGCCGGTGTGCGGCACCCTCCGCAGTGCGCTCTTGAAGTCCGCCGAGGACTTCGGCACCCGCGTTCATCCCAGCGCGACCTACGTGTGCATGGAGGGGCCGCAGCTCTCGACCCGCGCCGAGAGCGAGTACCACCGCAGCCTGGGCGCGCACCTGATCGGCATGACCGCGATGCCGGAGGCGAAGCTCGCCCGCGAGGCGGAGCTCTGCTACGCGCTGGTGTCGCTCCCCACCGACTACGACTGCTGGAGGCCCGCACCCCGAGACGTCCCGGCGATGGAGCTCCTCAAGGAGATCGCCGCGAACCTCGCGCGCGGCAGCGAGCAGGCCCTCGCGCTGATCCGGAAGGCGGCGCCGCGGGTGGCGCAATTGGGGGAGGCGCCGTGCTCGTGCCAGAGCGCGCTCGAACACGGCATCTGGTCCGACCACGGGGCGATCCCCGAGGTCCTGAAGCAGAAATACCGACTCCTGCTCGCGCGCCGGCTTGGCCTTTAGAAGATGAGCGACCTCTCCGAACTCCGGATGCGCGAAGAGGTGGTCCGCTTCTGCCGGCTGCTCCACGAGCGCAACTATCTCGCCGCGAATGACGGGAATGTCTCGGTGCGGCTGGATGCGGAGCGGCTGCTGGTCACGCCCACCGGCGTCTACAAGGCGTTCATCGAACCCGAAGACCTGGTGGTGGTGGACCTCGAGGGTCGCCAGCTCTCCGGGAAGCAGGCGCCCACCGGCGAGCTTCCGATGCACCTGTGCGCGCTGCGAAATCGGCCGGAGATCCAGGCGGCGGTGCATTCGCATCCGCCCACCGCGATCGCGATGTCGCTGCATCCCGGATTGCTCGGGCGTGATGTGCTGGGCGAGGTGATCCTCAGCATCGGCCGCTTCGAGCTCGTGCCGTACGCACGGCCGCAGACCGAGGACATGGCGCGGGCGCTGGAGCCGGTGGTGAAGCGCAGCGACGCGATGATCCTCGAACGGCACGGCACCTTGACCCTGGGCCGAACGCTGCTGGACGCGTACGCACTCACCGAACGACTGGAGCACGCGGCGCTCATCCTGTGGCGCGCGCATGCCATCGGCACCCCAACCGCGCTGCCGGAGGACGAGGCCCGCGCCTTGAGAGACATCCATGCTCGAACGAGATCCCAGAGCCGTTGAGTGGTGCGGTGACGCACGCAGTGGCGCGCTGATCCTCCTGGACCAGCGGGTGCTGCCGGAGCGCGAGGAGCGACTCGAGTTCCGCACGGTGGAGGAGGTGGCGCGGGCGATCCGCGACATGGTGGTGCGCGGGGCGCCGGCGATCGGCGTGGCCGCGGCATACGGAATGGTCCTGGCCGCTCGGCAGGCGCGGAGTGCGGACGATTTGGAGCGTTCCCGGATGCTGGTCGCGGCGACCCGGCCCACTGCGGTGAATCTCTTCTGGGCGCTGGAGAAGGTGCGAGCAATGAGCGATCCGACGCCGGAGTCGCTGCTGAAGCTGGCCAGGGCCATCCACGAACAGGACATCGCTGGCAACGCGCGGATGGCGGCCACCGGCGCGGCGCGGATCGAGAAGGGCATGGGCGTGCTCACCCACTGCAACGCCGGTGCGCTGGCCACCGGAGGCATTGGCACCGCGCTCGGGGTGATTGCCCGAGCGCACCTCAACGGCAAGCAGATCCACGTCTACGTCGACGAGACCCGGCCCAGGCTGCAAGGCGCGCGGCTCACCGCGTGGGAGCTCTCGCGGCTGGAAGTCCCGTACACGCTGATTTGCGACAACATGGCCGCCTCGCTGATGCGGCGCGGGAAGATCCAGTTCTGTGTCACCGGCGCGGATCGCATCGCTCTCAACGGAGATGTGGCGAACAAGATCGGCACCTATTCGGTCGCGGTGAATGCGCGCCACCATCGCGTTCCGTTTCACGTGGCCGCGCCCCTCTCCACCTTCGACCCCGCGATCCCGGAGGGAAGCCACATCCCGATCGAAGAGCGCGACGCAGGCGAAGTGACCGATTGGGGCATGGGCCGCACCTGTCCCATGGACGCGAAGGTGCTCAATCCCGCCTTCGACGTCACGCCGGCGGAGCTGGTGACTTCAATCTTCACCGACGAAGGTGAGATCGCCCCGGTGGCGGGCGAAGGTGTGATGCGCCTGTTGAACGTGCATCGCGGACCGCCCATCCCTACCGGGTGACATGCCCGTCGGCCAGACCTCTTCCAGCCCTCCGCCCTCCCTCTGTCCGTGCTCCGGGAGGTGTTCGGCCATCCCGCCTTCCGCGATGCTGCACTCCGCGTGTCTGCACCGCGGTTGTTCGCCTTATCGACTCGACGGCGGAGCTGGGGCACAGGTCACTTCACCCCGGAACTGCAGCATCTTTCGTGCGCGGCTTGAGGCAGCGTTCGGCGTCGTGAGCTTCGGGGTTTCTCCGTTTGGCGTAGAGCGC
>JBAWAM010000528.1:0-6582 GCA_049589315.1 Myxococcaceae bacterium | reverse complement strand
AGGGACGCATGGAATCAACGTCGGCGGCGATCGCCCAACACCCGCTCGGACAGAGCCTCAGCCAGGAGCTCCTCGGCAGGCTCTCCGAATGTGCACGTCCCGTGCAGTTTGGCGGAGGCGAGCTCATCTTCCGCGAGGGGGGGCCCGCCGACACCTTGTTCCTGCTGCAGAAGGGTCGGGTCGGGCTGGAGCAGCACGTCCCGGGGCGAGGGCCGCTCCGGGTCGAGGAGCTTCGCGCGGGTGACATCCTCGGGCTGTCCTGGATGTTCCCTCAGGAGCGCTGGACGCTCGACGCGCGCGCGGTCGAACCCGTCGAAGCGATTGCCCTGAATGCAGGGGGTGTTCGCGCGCTGATGCAGCAGGAACCGGCGCTGGCCCTGCCACTCGCGACCCACCTCCTCGAACGGCTGTACGAGCGCCTCGTCCGCGTCCGGCTTCAGCGCCTGGACGTCTACCGATCGGAGGCGTGAGGTGCGCGCGCTCCCCGTACACACTCCGGAACCGCTGCGCGTGCAACGGGTGCTGCGCGAGACGAAGGACACGGTGACGATCTCCCTCGACGCGTCGGCCCGACCGGGAGGGTTCCCGTTCCAGCCGGGGCAGTTCACCATGCTCTACGCGTTCGGGGTGGGGGAGGTGCCGATCTCGGTCAGCGGAGATCCAGCTCGCCCCGAACGACTCGTGCACACGATCCGCAACGTCGGCGCGGTGACCTCGGTGCTCGCCTCGGCTCGCCGTGGCGCAGTCGTGGGCGTGCGCGGACCGTTCGGTGCACCGTGGCCGCTCGAACAGGCGCGAGGAAACGACCTCCTGCTGGTCGCCGGCGGCCTGGGTCTCGCCCCGCTTCGCCCCGCCCTCCTCCACCTGCTGGCGGCACGCCGGGCCTACGGTCACGTCACGCTGCTGGTCGGTGCCCGGGCCCCCGAGGCCCTGCTGTACCGGTCCGAGCTGATGAAGTGGGCGCGCGACGACCGCATCCAGGTCCTGGTCACCGTCGACCGCGCGCCGCCCGACTGGAGGGGACACGTGGGCGTGGTGACGGCGCTGCTTTCGGAGGCGAACGTCCGCCCGGAGCACACGATCGCGCTCGTGTGCGGCCCCGAGCTGATGATGCGTTTCGCCGTCCGCGAGCTGAACCGCTTCGGGATCGACGACGCGCGTATCCACCTCTCGATGGAGCGGAACATGAAGTGCGGCGTCGGGCACTGTGGCCATTGCCAGTACGGGCCGGAGTTCATCTGCAAGGACGGTCCGGTCCTCCGCTTCGATCGACTGCGGTCGCGCTTCTGGGTGAAGGAGGTGTGAGGTGACGGCTCGGCGGAAACCCCGGATGGCGGTGTGGAAGTTCGCCTCCTGCGATGGATGCCAGCTCAGCCTGCTGGACCTGGAGGATGCGCTGCTCGAGCTGGGAGAGGCGATCGAGCTCGCCTATTTCCGGGAGGCGACGAGCGCGGATTCGCGCGGCCCCTTCGACCTCTCGGTGGTGGACGGCTCCATCTCCACGCCGGCGGATCTGGAGCGGATCCGGGAGGTGCGCCGGCGCTCGCGCTACCTCGTCGCCATCGGCGCCTGTGCCACGGCCGGTGGCATTCAGGCGCTCCGGAACTTCGCCAACGTGGAGGCGTTCAAGCGGGTCGTCTACGCGCGGCCCGAATACGTCCAGACCCTCGAGACCTCCACCGCGCTGGCCGACAACATCCCGGTGGACTTCGAGCTGCGCGGGTGTCCGATCAACAAGCGCCAGCTCCTCGAGGTGATCAGCGCCTTCCTCAACGGGCGGCCTCCCGCGGTCTCGCCGCACAGCGTGTGCGTGGAGTGCAAGATCCGAGGGAACGTCTGCGTGATGGTCACCGGAACGCCGTGCCTGGGTCCGGTGACTCATGCGGGCTGCGGCGCGCTGTGCCCGACCTACCAACGGGGCTGCTACGGCTGCTACGGGCCGATGGAGACGCCCAACACCTCATCGCTGTCGCGCTGGTTCGCCTCCTCCGGGGTGACGAGCATCGAGCTGTCCCGTTGGTTCCGCACCTTCAACGCCAATGCGCCGGAGTTCCGTCGCGAGAGTGAGGCGCAACAGGCGCTGGCGGAAGCGGAGGCCGAGGGATGACAGGGCGGAGTCGGACGATCCGCGTCGACTACCTGGCCCGGGTCGAGGGCGAGGGCGCCCTCCTCGTCCGACTCAAGGGAGATCGGGCCACCGAGGTGAGGTTCTCCATCTTCGAGCCCCCGCGCCTGTTCGAGGCGTTCCTCCGCGGACGGTCGTTCTTCGAAGCGCCGGACATCACATCGAGGATCTGCGGCATCTGCCCGGTCGCCTATCTGATGAGCGCCTGCCACGCGATGGAGGATGCGCTGGGGATCCGGGTGGAGGGCCCGCTCCGCGAGCTGCGCCGGCTGCTGTATTGCGGAGAGTGGATCCAGAGCCACTCCCTGCACGCCTTCCTCCTGCACGCTCCGGACTTCCTCGGGTACCCGGACATGTTGGCGATGGCGAAGGACCACGGCGAGTGGGTGAAGCGCGGCCTGCGGATCAAGGCGGCGGGAAACGCGATCGTGTCCTGTCTCGGGGGACGGGAGATCCATCCCATCAACATCAGGGTCGGAGGCTTCTACCGATCTCCGGAGCGGCGGGAGCTGGAGGCGCTGCTCCCGGAGCTGCGCTGGGCGCGCACCGCCATCGAGGCGTCCCTGGAGTGGGTGGCGGGGTTCGAGTACCCGGAGGTCGAGCGCGACTACGAGTTCCTCGCGCTGCGGCATCCGGACGAGTACCCGTTCAACGAGGGCCGGGTCGTCTCGTCGCGGGGGCTCGACTTCGAGGTCCGCGACTACGAGCGCCACTTCAGCGAGGAGCAGGTCCCCTGGTCGACGTCGCTGCGAACGGTTCGAGCGGAGGGCGGCCCCACGCTCAGCGGGCCCCTGGCGCGGGTGAACCTCAACTTCGACAGGCTGCACCCGGCGGTGCAGTCGCTGGCGCGTGAGGTGGGGCTGGTGCCGCCGTGCCGCAATCCCAACCGGATGATCCTCGCCCGGCTGATCGAGGTGGCCCAGGCGCTGGAGGAGGCGCTGCGGATCATCGAGCGCTGGGAGCGGCCCGCCGCCCCCTTCGTGGAGGCGCCGCCCCGGGCTGCGACCGGCTACGGCGCGACCGAAGCGCCGCGCGGCCTGCTCTACCATCGCTACACGCTCGATTCCGACGGGACGATCCTCGAGGCGAACCTCGTGCCGCCGACGTCGAGGAACCAGACGACCCTCGAGGAGGATCTGTTCGAGCTCGCGCCCACCCTCGCGGCGCTCTCCCACGCCGAGGCGACGCAGCGGGCAGAGCAGGCGGTGCGCAACCACGACCCCTGCATCTCGTGTTCGACGCACTTCCTCACCTTGATCCGGGAGCCTGAGTGAGCCGACCAGCGCGCGTCATCGGCGTGGGGCAGCGAATGGCTGGCGACGATGGGGCCGGATTGGCGGTGATCGATGTGCTGCGCAGGCGCGGGGTGCCGGAGGGACTCGAGCTGATCGAGGTCGCGGAACCCAGCGCGCTGATCCCGCTGCTGACGGAGCCCGGCGACAGCGTCCTCGTAGATGCGGTGCTCGGCGCACCGGCGGGCGAGGTACTCGAGCTTTCGAGCGATGAGCTGGCACGATGCGCGGCGCTGTCGCTGCCCTGCCACGGTGTAGGTCTGGCGGAGGCCGTGCAGCTCGCCAGGCTCATGGCCCGAAGTCCGGCCTCCGGTGAAGTCCGGCTCGTGGCGATCCGGATTCACCGTCCCCGGCGCCAGACGACGAGCCTGTCCCCGGCGGTCGCGGCCGGCGTTCTCGAGGCTGCGGAGCGGATACTCGCACAGGCATCCAGGCCCTCGGCAGCCGTCCTGCCCCCTTGATCGGGCGCAGTTGTCGCACCTGCGTTCGTGCCCGAGATTTCAACCAGAACGACATCTCCAACGGAGGCCGCTCGCATGATGGGTTGGCAGCAGCGATATGCCGACCGGATTGCCACGGCCGAGGAGGCGATCCAACAGGTGAAGCCGGGTCGGCGGATCCTGGTGGGCTCCGGCGCCGCAGAGCCCTGCATTCTCGTGAACGGGCTGGACAAGTACGGTGCGCACCTGCAGGACAACGAGGTGGTCCACATCCTCACCCTCGGGACGGCGCCCTACGTGCGGCCCGAGCTTCAGGATCGCTTCCGCCACACCGCCTTCTTCATCGGGCCCAACGTGCGGGAGGCGATCCACGAGGGTCGGGCGGACTTCCTGCCGGTGTTCCTATCGGAGATTCCCGAGCTGATCCGCACCCGGCGTATCCGGATCGATGTCGCGCTCATCCAGGTCTCGCCCCCGGACGCCCACGGCTTCGTCAGCCTCGGCGTATCGGTGGACGTGGTGCGCGCCGCGGTGGACACGGCCGAGCTCATCCTGGCCGAGGTGAACCCTCGCATGCCGCGGACCCACGGCGATTCGTACGTGCACATCTCACGCATCGATCGGCTGGTGCCGGTGGACGTACCGCTCCTGGAGCTCGACCCATCGCCCCCCGGACCCGAGGCGCACGAGATCGCCCGGCACGTGGCCATCCTGATCCCCGACGGCGCGACCCTCCAGGCCGGCATCGGCCAGATTCCGGATGCGACCCTGGAGGCGCTCTCCGGGCATCAGGACCTCGGCCTGCACACCGAGATGCTCTCCGACGGCGTGATGCGTCTGGCCGAGCGGGGGGTGATCACCGGAAGGAAGAAGACCCTGTTGCCCGGGAAGATGGTCGCCTCCTTCATCATGGGCAGCCGAACACTGTATGCGTGGGCTCACGAGCATCCCGCGCTGGAGCTTCGCTCCTCCGAATTCACCAACGACCCGTTCGTGATCGCCCGGAACGATCGAATGGTCTCGATCAACGCGGCGCTCGCGGTGGACCTCACCGGGCAGGTCGCCTCCGACACTCTGATGGGGAAGTTCTATTCCGGGATCGGCGGCCAGGTGGACTTCATCCGGGGCGCTTCCCGAAGCCGAGGGGGCAGAGCGATCATCGCGCTGAGGTCGACAGCGAAGAACGGGACCGTCAGCCGGATCCAGGCGGTGCTCGAGCAGGGCGCCGGGATCGTCACCAGCCGGGGCGACGTCCGCTACGTGGTGACCGAGTACGGCGTGGCTGATCTCTGGGGGAAGAACGTCCGCGAGCGCGCCGTCGCGTTGATCGAGATCGCCCACCCGAAGTTCCGCGCCGAGCTGCTCGAGGAGGCGAAATGCCGGCGCTACGTGTTCCCCGATCAGCGCGTTCCGCGAGCGGTGTATCCCGTGTGCGAGGTGCATCGCGAGCGGCTCCCGGGCGGACCGGAGCTCCTCATCCGGCCCGTGCGGATGACGGACGAAGAGGCCCTGCAACGGCTGCTCTACTCGCTCTCCGATGAGAGCCTCTACCGCCGGTTCATGGCGTACCACCGCAGCCACCCGCATGCGGAGATGCAGCAACTCGTCGATCTCGACTACGAGCAGAGCATGGCGCTGGTGGCGTGCGAGCCGGACACCGGGAAGATCATCGGGCTGTCCCGCTACGACGTGGATCCGGCGACCCGGCTCGCCGAGATCGCCTTCGTCGTCCGGGACGAATGGCAGGGCCGCGGCGTCGGGTCGGCCCTGCTCCGGCGCATGAGCCAGGTGGCCCGGGCCCGCGGACTGGTGGGGTTCACCGCGGACGTCCTCTCCACCAATAGGCCGATGCTGGCCGTGTTCTACGAGAGCGGGCTGAAGATCAGCGGCCGGCTCGAGGCCGGGGTCTACCACCTGGAGGCGTACTTCGAGGCCCCGGTCGGCACTCACTGGCGCCAGATGTCCGCGGTCGAGTGAGCGCCGCGAGGAGCGGCAGGGCGGAGACGACCGCTGCCAGGCCTGCGATCAGGAGCTCGTGCGGTCGGAGCGGCGAGAGCTGGAGCACCCGCGCGATCGGCCCGACCGCGATGATTGCCAGGGCGGCTGCGAGCGTGGCGATCACGATCGCCCGCGAAAGGCGTGTACGCAGCCGGCTCAGCGCGGCCGCGAAGCCTGCCCCCGAGAAGAGCAGCACGGCCAGGGACATCGCCCGCGCGTGCTGGGGATCACCCGTCGCCCCGATGCTCCATGGGTATGCGGCCATCACCAGCGCGGTCGCCAGCCCGCCGCCCATGAGCACCCGGACCCATTCCGCGCGTCCGAACAGGTGCACCTCGCGGGTGCGACGCTCGCGCGGGATCTGCAGCGGGCCTGCCGTGCTCTGGAAGGCGAGCAGGGCGGTGGGGTGGATCACCAGCTCCAGGAGCACGATGTGGATCGGCAGATAGAGCAGGGGATATCCGGCGAGCGGGATGAAGGCGGCGCTCAGCACGAGCGGGATGTGGATCAACAGGAGGTATTGAAAGCTCGCCTGGAGGTTCGCGAAGAGCTGCCGACCTTCGGCGATCGCGGCGGCGATCGATCGGAAGTTGTCGTCGAGCAGGATGATCGAGGCCACGTCCTGGGCCGTCCGGTTTCCCCGCTCGCCCATCGCCACCCCCACGTCGGCGGCCTCGAGCGCGGGGACGTCGTTGACGCCATCCCCGGTCACCGCCACCAGCTCGCC
>JBAWAM010000527.1:0-11795 GCA_049589315.1 Myxococcaceae bacterium | reverse complement strand
GCACGGGCGCATCGTGTCCCGCCCTCGACGCGCTGGCTGGCCTGACCCGTCGCCTGGAGCGCCTCGAGGCCGGCGATGTCGCAGGTGGCGGCCAGCCCCTCCTGGCGCTCGCACAGCAGGGACTTCCCGCCTCTGGGCGGGCATTGCTGGTGACGCTGCGCGGGCGGATCGTCTCCGCGAGCCGCACCGCAGCGGGAACGCTGAAGGATGATCTCGCGAACCTCGATTGCAGGCTCGCTGCGGCCCTGGACCGCCAGAGCGGACAGCTCGAGGAAGTCCTGTCCTGTGGAAGCGGACTCATCCCCGAGCCTCAGCGGCTTGCGTTGGGGCTTGGCGAGATCGCCCGGACCCCGCCGGCGAACCCGGAGCAGCGCGTTCGGCAGGTCCTGGGCTACCTGTCGTACGACGACCGGCGCGTGAGGAGCGCGGCCATCGAGGTGCTCGGCGAAGCGCAGTCGCCCAGCGCCGCGGAGCACCTCCGTCCGTTCATCGACGGCGAGGACCTTCCGCTCGCGGTCGGCGCCGCCGACGCCGCAGGGCGGACCGGAGATAGGGCCTCGGGGCCGGCAATCCTTCGGCTCGCGTCGAAGGTGGTCCATTCGCCCGAGTTCGCAGCCCCAGTCGCCGACGCGCTGGCCTCCCTGGAAGCGAAGGACGCGGAGCCTGCGCTGCGCGCGTGGTTGGCCCTGCCGCATCCCAACCTGCGCATGGCGGCGGCGAACGCGTTGACGAAGCTGACGGGGAAGCCCGTGGAGGTCCCGCACGTCGAATGGCCGGAGCCCCCGTTCCGGAGGCCTCATCTGCCAACGACCGGAAATCTATGGGTGCGCACCGGCAAGGGCGACATCGAGGTGAAGCTCTTCCGGGACGAGGCCCCGCTGACCTCGGCGAACCTGTGGTCGCTCGCGGAGCAGGGCTTCTTCCGAGACCTCACCTTCCACCGGGTCGTGCCCGACTTCGTGGCCCAGGGCGGCGACCCGCGTGGAGACGGGCAGGGCGGACCGGGCTACGTGATCCCCTGTGAGATCAACCGCAGCAGGTACGTTCGCGGCGTGGTCGGGATGGCGCTCTCCGGGCCGGACACCGGAGGCAGCCAGTTCTTCTTCACCCACTCGCCGCAGCCGCACCTCGACGGCCGCTACACCGCGTTCGGCGAGGTGGTGACCGGTCTCGACGTGGTCGACCGTCTGCTCGAGGGCGACCGGATCCTCGAAATCCGGCCCGCCTACTGAGCCGATCAGTTCGCTCGCGCCGCGACCTTCTCCGCGTGCTCGCGCTTCGCGGGCGTCAGGATCCCGCCGCCGTAGCGCGCGACCTCGTCGGCCTCGAGCGCCTCCACCGTCTGGCGGATGCCCGCCCATTCGGTATCCGGCACCGACATGAACGCTTCGACCACCTTCGGGTCGAACTGCGTCCCGCTGCAGCGCTGGATCTCCTCCTTCGCCACTTCGAGCGGACGGCCCTTGCGATACGGGCGGTCCGAGCAGATCGCATCCATGGTGTCAGCCACGCAGAAAATCCGGGCGCCCAGCACGATCTGCTCTCCCGGAAGTCCCTGCGGATAGCCGTTGCCGTCCCAGCGCTCCTGGTGCTGGTAGACGATCAACGCTGCCTCGTGGAGGAAGGGCATCTTCGAGAGCATCCGGTAGCCGAACTCCGGGTGCAGCTTCATCTCCACCCACTCCTCGGGCGTGAGCTTCCCGGGCTTGAGCAGGATCGAGTCGCGCACGCCGATCTTCCCGATGTCGTGCAGCAGCGCTCCCTGCTCGATCACGTCGAGCTCGGCGCCGCGGACTCCGCAGGCTTCGGCGATCCGGCGGGAGTAGAGCGAGACGCGCCGCGAGTGCCACTGCGTCTCGGTGTCGCGGTAGTCCAGCGCCGAAATCAGCCCGTCGAGCAGCCCGTTGGTGCGTTCGATCACCCTCCGCTCGAGGTTCCGGTTGATCTGGGTCAGCGCTTCGTTCGTCTGCGCGATCTCGCGGTGCAGCCGCTCGTTCTCCGCCACCAGGTGGAAGTGCGCGACCGCCTGCCTCACGCACGAGGTCAGCTCCGACAATGTCCAGGGCTTCCCCAGCAACCGGAAGATCTCGCCCCGGTTCACCGCCTCGGAGGCAACCTTGAAGTCCGCTGCGGCGGTGAGCAGGATCCGCACCGCCTTCGGGTTCGTGGCCCGCAGGTTGGCCAGCAGCTCGATGCCGTTCATCTGCGGCATCATGAAGTCCGTGATCACCACGGTGAAGTTGCTCTCGGTCAGGGCGACCTTCGGGTCCGGATGGGCAACGACCTCGTAGCCTTCGGCACGCAGGATGCGCGACAACGCCTGGAGGATCAGCGGGTCGTCATCGACCAGCAGGATGCGGTCCATCGATGGGGTTCTCCCGTTGCTGAGCGGACTGTTGAGATTCGCACAGCTTCGCTCAAAACAAAATCGTTGAAGCAGGACGAAAAAACGCCATTGATTACAGGCGTTTGCGCAAGCGACGACAAGGACACGCTTGCTTGCTTCCCATGGCTACGTCTATGGTCCGCCGTGGTTGATGACTCAGCCCGGGGGGGCTGCTTTTTCGGAGAAGTCGAGGATGGGAAACGCCGCCGAAGGGACGGTCCCCGTCGTGGTCATGGGGCTCGGCTTCATCGGGCAGTTGATTGCGCGCGCCGCGCTCGCCTCTCCGGAGGTGACGCTGGTGGGAGCGGTCGACGTCAGCCCGCAGCTCGCTGGAAGGAAGCTGGGTGAACTGATCGGCGATCCCGCCGCGTCCATCCGGATCGAGCGGGACCTTCGCGCGGCCATTGGTCGTCACAAGGACGTCGTCGTCCTCCACTCCACCGGGTCGCGGCTCCGGCAGGTGCAGGCGGAGCTGCTCGAGGCGGTGCGCCTGGGCGCCCACGTCGTCTCGACGTGCGAAGAGCTGGCCTTCCCGTGGGTCACCCACGAGGACCTGGCGTCGGAGCTGGAGGAGGCGGCGCTGAAGGCCGGCGTGTCGGTGCTGGGCAGCGGCGTCAACCCCGGGTTCGTGTTCGATCGGTTGATCGCGACGGCAGGTCAGGTGTGTGGGCCGGTGCGGCACGTCCACGCGGAGCGCATTGTCGACGCGCGCACCCGTCGCGAAGCGCTGCAGCGGAAGATCGGTGCGGGCCTCACCGAAGAGGAGTTTGCCGCGCTTTCCGACAAGGACCAGATCGGCCACGTCGGATTGCTGGAGTCCGCAGCCCTGTGCTCCCTTGGCCTGGGCATGGACTGCGACGACTTCGAAGAAGAACTCACCGCGGTCATCGCGGAGGAGGACATCACCGGGGGGGCGTTTCCGGTGAAGAAGGGCAGGGTGGCGGGGATTTCCCAGACCGCCATCGGATTGGAGGACGGCCAGGAGCGCGTCCGACTGGAGCTCACCCTCGCGGTGGGCGCCGACAATCCGGGGGACCGCATCGTCATCGACGCGGAGCCTCGCCTGGAGCTGGAAATCAAGGGCGGCATCGCGGGTGACTCCGCGACCGCCCACATCCTGGTGAATGCTGCGCCGCGGGTTCTTGCGGCCGAGCCCGGGTTGCTCACCGTGCTCGACCTGCCTGCGGGGCGTTAGGGAGAGAAGGGGGACACTATGTTGGACAAGAACGCGATCGGACGGTCCTCACCGCCGACGCTCAACGAGGTCGAGAAGGGTTCAATCCGTCGCTTCGCGGAGGCGATGGGTGACTACAACCCCATCTACTACGACGAGGAGTACGCTCGTGCGTCGGGGTATCCCACCATCGTAGCGCCACCCACGTTCCCCGCGTCGTTCCACTCCGCCGCGGATCTCCGCGAGCTCCTGGGCGTGGGGATCAAGAGCCTGCTCCATGCGGAGCAGACGTTCGAATACGACCGGCCGATCTTCGCGGGTGACCGGATCTACGTCGCCACCCGCGTCTCCGACGTGCTCGAGCGCACCGGCCCCACCGGCGCGCGAATGGACGTCGCGGTCATCGAAGACGAAGGACGGGACGAGGAAGGCAACTCCGTCTTCCGCGCGCGTCGCACCTTGATCGTTCGTGCAGCGAAGGAGGGCGTCTGATGCCCGCTCGTAAGCTCTACTTCGAATCCATCCGCGTGGGAGACGAGCTTCCCGCGTTGGCCAAGGCCCCCATCGACCGCGTCCAGCTCTCGCGGTACGCGGGCGCCTCCGGCGACTTCAACCCCGTGCACGTCGACGACACGTACGCGAAGAGCATCGGCATGCCCTCGGTCTACGCACCGGGAATGCTGGTGATGGGGTTCCTGGGTCAGCTCATCTCCGACTGGGCGCGCGGCGCGCAGCTCCGGAAGTACACGGTCAAGTTCATCAAGATCGTGTGGCCGGGCGACACCGTGGTCTGCAAGGGCCGGGTGACCGACCGGTACGGTGATCAGGGGCGCTACTTCGCCGAAATCGACCTGTGGGCGGAGAACCAGAAGGGCGAGCTGGTCATGAAGGGCCAGACGGTGCTCCAGCTCTTCTACTCGCTCGAGGACGAATCCCGTCAGCGCTCCGGTCAGCCGCCCATCATGGTCACCGTTCCGCGCGAGAGCATCCTCGCAGCGTCTGCTGCCGGCGCGAACGAGCCGGCGCCGCAGGAGAAGCCGGAGCGGAAGGTGGCCTCCGGAGGCGGGGGAACGAGCGGCAGCAAGACCACCGCAAAGACCTCGCCCGCAGCGAAGAAGGTCTCAGCGAAGGGCCGCTAGGTCAGTCCAGCCCAGCCCTGGAGCAAATTCGAGGCGCGCCACCCCGGAGTTCGGGCGGCGCGCCTCGTTTTTTTCCGGCCCCTGGCTGTGCTCCGGGCAGCCCAGCGGACCCTCCCGAGCGACGACCGCGCACCGCGTCAAATCCGGTTTGACTCCAGAATCAGTCGGGCGCATTCTTTGGAAGCTGACTCACCTTCGGAAGAGGAGCTCGCATGGCAGCCGGCATCAATCGCTACAAGACGGACCTCCGGGATATGAACTTCGTCCTCTTCGAGCAGTTCCGCTTCGGGGAGCTCGTGGGGACGGTGCCTTTCGAGGCGTGGGGACCTGACGAAGCGCGCGCGGTCCTTCAGGAGACCTACCGCTTCGCGAAGGAGGTCCTCGGGCCCATCAACGCGTCCGGTGACCGCGAGGGATGCCGGGTTGTCGACGGTCAGGTGTTCGCGCCGTCGGGATTCAAGGATGCCTGGCAGAAGCTGTACGAGACGGGGTTCAAGTCCATCGCGCTCAGCCCCGAGCACGGCGGACAGGGCGCTCCCCAGTCGCTGTACGTGCTGATGGAGGAGATCCTCTCGGGCGCCAACACCGCGTTCAACATGTACCCGGGCCTTGCCTTCGGCGCTGCGGAGACCATCGCCGAGTGCGGCACCCCCGAGCAGCTCCATCGTTACGCGGAGCCGACCTTCCAGGGCCGGTGGGGCGGCACCATGTGCCTGACCGAGCCGCAGGCCGGCTCGGACGTCGGCGCGGCGAAGTCCACCGCCAGGAAGAACCCGGACGGCACCTACAACATCAAGGGCACCAAGATCTTCATCTCCGGCGGTGATCACGACCTCGCCGAGAACATCGTGCACCTCGTGCTCGCGCGCGTGGATGGCGCGCCGGCGGGCACCAAGGGCCTGTCGCTGTTCATCGTTCCGAAGATCCGGGTCAACGCGGACGGCTCGCTGGGCCAGCCCAACGACGTGAGCGTCGCCGCGATCGAGCACAAGCTCGGCATCAACGGTTCGGCGACCTGTCAGCTCAACTTCGGCGAGAACGAGGGCTGTATCGGCGAGCTCGTCGGCACCGTCGAGAACGTGGGCATGTCGCACATGTTCCGGATGATGAACGGCGCGCGCATCGCGGTGGGCGTGCAGGGCCTCGCGGTGGCGTCCAGCGCGTACCTGAACGCGCTCGAGTATGCGAAGGACCGCAAGCAGGGCTCGAACTTCAAGAACTTCAAGGATCCGAACGCGCCGCGCGCGGCGATCATCGAGCACGGCGACGTCCGCCGGATGCTGCTCGACATGAAGGCGCACGTGGAGGGCATCCGCGCGCTGGTGGTGAAGCTGGCGTGGCACGGCGACCAGGCGAAGAAGGTCGCGGGCACCGACGACGAGAAGGCCGCGTACCACAAGGGCCAGGTCGAGCTGCTCACGCCGCTGGTGAAGGCCTTCGCCTCCGACCAGGCGTTCCGCATCTGCGAGACCGCGATCCAGACCTACGGTGGCGCCGGCTACCTGAAGGATTGGCCGGTGGAGCAGTACCTGCGCGACGCGAAGATCTTCTCGATCTACGAAGGAACCAACCACATCCAGGCGATGGACCTCGTCGGTCGGAAGATGGGCCAGGCGGGCGGCGCGAATTTCCAGGCGTTCATGGCCGACGTCGGCGCGTTCATCGAGGCGAACCGCAGCCACGCCGTCCTCGGGGCGGATGTCGAGCGGCTCGCGGCGGCCCAGGAAGCGATCCTCACCGGCGCGATGGCGATCCTCGGCTGGACGCAGTCCGAAAAGCTGCACCTCATCCCGCTCGTCGCGAACCGCTTCCTCGAGATGATGTCGCAGCTCGCCGTGGGCTGGCTGCTGCTGGATCAGGCCGCTCTCGCGCTGGAGAAGGGCGCGAAGCTGGGCGAAACCGATCCCGACCGCGCGTTCTACGAGGGCAAGCGCTACGCCGCGCAGTTCTTCGCCCGCTCCGTGCTACCGAGGATCGAGAGCAACGCGCGCGTGATGCTGCTCGAGGACGACACCCCGATGCAGATCTCCGACGCCGCCTTCGCCACCGAGTAACGGCAAAAGGGGACAGGCTACTTTTCTGGAAAAAGTAGCCTCCCCTCCTACGACCGTGCGGCCGCCTCGCGGATCCGACGGTGCTCGCAGCCCGAGGTCGGCGTGAGCCGTGCCAGCTCCGGGTGGTGCCGCTCCGCCGTGGCGATCGCTCCCTCCAGCGCGCGTACCACGATCTCGTTCGCTGCCCGTTCGGCAAAGGGCGAGATGATGAAGGACTTCAGCGCGACCACCGGCTCCCCGGTCGACCCATGCTGCGCGCACTCGGTCTGGGAGATCAGCGGCCCTCCCTCTCCGGCCCTGGCCGCCAGCACGGCGCCGATCGTCCGGTTGAACCGGTTGAACAGCTCGACCAGCGACGGGTCCTCGAGCTCGCGGTCGCGGAGGCAATCGGCGCAGCTCCCCTGCGGATAGGCGCGGTAGAGGACCGAGGGGCCTTCGTTGGCCCGGTTCACGATGTCCACGTGCGCCAGGGTGTCCAGCCGGGCCCGGAGGTCGAGCGCGACCGAGACGATGTGGCCGAGGATCGCCCTCATCCCGTCCAGCCCGAGCAGCTTCAGGTTCGCCATCACCGACAGGGCTGCATATCCGGACCGGGAGGCCTCCAGCGTGAAGAGCCCGGGGCGGTAGCTCCCGCTGTGGAAGAGATACGGAGCGGTCTCCTCATCGCGCGTGAGCCGGGACAGGTCACGTCGATCCCTGCAGAGGAACAGGCTCGAGGTGTTGGGCGCATACCCGGTCTTGTTGAAGTCGCAGCCTATCGAGTCCACCCGGTGCATCGCCCGCAATCCTTCGGTGATGCGTCGAAGGACCCGGCACGTCTCGGAGGAGAACCCGAGCGGGTTCGCGTCGAAGTCGTAGGTGAGGAACGCGCTCCACGCCCAACCAATCACCGAGTCCGCGTGGATGTGCGGGTGGTACGGAGCGTCGTATTTCCGGACGAGCGCATCGCGAACCTCCACGATGCGGTCCAGATCGTCGATAGCGAATGCGTCGGTGGTCCCGACGGAGGCGATGATGCCAGCCACTGGAATGCCGTCCCGAAGTTGGCGCTCGAGCACCTCTGCGAAGGCCTCCACGTCCATCGACTGATCGTCGCGGGCAGGGATCACGTCCAGGTTCGAGGTCCCGATGCCCAGCCAGCCGCTCACGTTGATCTTCGAATAGTGGCCGGCGCTCGAGCAGATCATCCGTGCGGGGCCACGCACGCCGGTGGTCATGGTTCCGGGGAGCGCCTTCTCCAGCCCGATCTTCATGCCGTAGAGCACCGTGCCGGTGCCGCCGAAGGTGAAGATCCCTCCCGCATCTTCGCCGTATCCGACCAGCCGGGCGGTCATCGCGGCGACTGCGATCTCCGCCTCGCACACGCGCGGGCTGACGACGTCCCAGATCAGGTTGGAGTTCATCGCGGCGGCGTACAGCACGCCGACCAGGGACGGCAGCGTGGGCTGCGGCGTGACGCCGACCTGGCTCAGCGGGTGGTTGTAGTGAACCAGCCCCTCCATCCGGGCGAAGAGATCGTCGAGGACCTCGTCCATCGCCGCGGGCGCATCGCGAATTCTCGCGGACTGTGCGGCATCGAAGTCCAGCGCAGTCGGCGCGCCCAGGTAGAGCGACCCGGTGCGAGACGCGAGCAGGCGCTCGAGGCTCTCGGAGATGATCCGGGACGCCTCGGCATCGCGGACCGGATCGGCGACGGGGGAAGCGAAATACGTCCGAACCCGATGCAGCAGTTGAGCGTACATGACGGGCCTTTCACTGAGCGGCGCGACGCATCTCCCAGTCTTCGCGCAGGTAGACGAACAGGTAGCTGTCGATGAGCCTCTGGTCCTTCCACACGCTCTTCCGCTGGAGCGCTTCGAGCGGGAAACCTGCGTTCGTGAGCAGCCGACGCGAGGCGACGTTCCAGCTGAAGACGCGCATCTCCAGCCGGTCGAAGTCGAAGGTCTCGAAGACGTAGTCCATCATCACGTGGGCGGCGCCCTCGGTGTCGAGACGCCCCCAGTAACGGCGCCCGAGCCAGGCACCGACGACGCCGGTCCGGCACTCCACGTCGGACTTTCGCTCCACGCCGCCGCCCCCGGCCACCTGCCCGTCCACGGTGAAGGCGACCTGCATGGGAGGATCGCCGGTCGTCTGGCAGTACGCGATCCACGCGTGCGCGTCGTCGAGTGTGTAGGGATGGGGGAACGTTGCGGAGAGGTTCCGCCAGATGTCGCGATCGTTGGCCCGCCGTGCGAGCTCCTCCGCATCCTCGGGTCTCCACGGACGCATCGCGGCCCGCCGCCCCATCGTCGTCCGCTCGTACTTCCGCCACGGGTCGTCGTTCGCGAGTCCCATGCAGTCTCCTCAGACGGCGAGCCCTTCGAGTTGGTGAGTCAGTCGAGCCTTCATCGACTCCGCAGCCTCGGCCGGGACGTCGTTCGCCGGCAGCTTCAAGGCTGCTCGGTGCCGCCACCCGGGTCTGGCCTCCTGAAGCAGCGCGTCGATGAGGTTCCGGGCGTAGAAGTACCGGGTCGTCTCCAGCGCTCGAGCGCAGCGCTCCAACGCCCACTCCGCTTCGACGGTGCGCCCCAGCCAGGCCTGCAGCGCGGCGTTGGCCCCGTGGAACAGGGGCGTCTCGTGCGACTGGACGGCGCAGACCTTCTCGGCACGTCGGGCGATCTCGACGACGCGCTCGATCTGCGGCAGGTCGGGGGCCGCTCTCACCGTCGCGTAGACCAGTCCGGCCATCAGCGCGGACGTGGCGCTCGCAGCTGCGGTGACATACCGGCCGCGAAGCCACCGCTCACCGAGCGCGAGCAACCCGTCGAGGGACGGGATGAAGTCCGGATCCTGCCGCGCCAGCGCCAACGGTTCGTGGATCCGTGCAACCAGCTCCATCAGCACGTCACCGCGCCGGGCTGCGGACTCTGCTGCACGCCTGAACACGGCGGGGTCGATCGGAACGTCTCCGCCTGCGAGATCCGAGAACGCCGCGAACATCGGCCCATAGCTCGCGAGCTGATCGTGGCCACTCAGCTCGCCCATCCGTCGAACTGCATTCGCCAGGATTCGGGCGGCGTCGAGATGGCCCGCGCACCGCAGCGCTGCTCCAGCGAACACCAGCCCGAAGGAGGTCCGCGACACGTCCTGGGCCTGCACTGCCGCATCCACCGTGCGATGGACCAGGTCGAGCTCCGACGCCACGCGTCCGGAGAAGATGCTTTCGCCCACGCACATCGCCAGCGCGAACGCCCGATCCTGGGCCGGCTGGACATGCGCCCAGGCCAGGGCGTTCTGGATCCACGGTCGGGCAAGGGAGGTCAGGCCGGCGATCGAAGCGGCGTATCCGACCACCGCGTAGCAGCTCGCGGTGACCGGCCCCGGCCCCAGACGCGCCGCGAGGATCGCCCCCCGCGACAGCGCGTACAGCGACTTGACCGGGCTGACGTACACATAGACCTCTCCCAGCTTCTGCCAGGCCCGCGCCGCCAGCGCGTCCACCTCCGCCTGCGGACCCGACGCGGGTTCGGTTCGACGCAGCGATGGAATGGACCCGATCGCCAGGACCCGGAGAATGTCCCTGGCCAGTCGGGGCACATAGCTCACGACGGAGGAGGGGAGGGGATCCCCCACGGATGCCAGCAGGTCTTCGAGCGGCTTCGCTGCGCGGACGAAGTCGCCCTTGCGCATGGCGCACTCCGACTTCTTGGCGAGGATTCGAAGCACGTCGGCGCGCACGGAGGCCCGCTCCACGCATCGGGCGTACGTCGTCGTTGCCTCGTCGAAGCGCCCGCTCTGGACGCAGAGGTCTGCGTGCAGCTCGAACTCGGACGCAGGCACATCGATCCCTGCGCACTCGGCAGCGCGCAGCGCCAGCGCCATGGCGTCCGTCGCGTGGAAGATCGCGCCCTTCTTCAGCGCGTGGTGGGCCGCCGCGATCGCGAACCGATGCGCCCTTCGTGGATCTCCGCCCAGATCGGCGTGCCGCGCCAGCTCCACGGCCCACTCGATGTCGCCACCGTGAGCGCACTCGATCGCGTCCGCGACGCGGCGGTGCAGCTCCCGCCGGCGGTCCGGGGCCACCGCGTCTTCGATCACCTCCCGGTACCGGTCGTAGGTGAAACCCAGACGAAGCGCGTCCTGGACGGTTGGGTCCTCCTCGGTCGTCTCGAGGATCGCCTCGGCGGGTCCGGGCGCTGGAGGCACCTCGCGCTGCTCGAACTGGAGAAAGCCTGCCTCCACCGCCTCATCCACCAGGTCGCGGATCTGGTTCCGGTGGAGACCGAGCACGGCCCGGACCAGTTCGAGCTCGGGATGCGGTCCGATCACCGCAGCGACCTGGAGAAGCGCGTGCGTCTCCACCGAGAGGCGCGCGGCCCGCTCACCGATCGCATCCTGAATCGTCAGGGGAAGTCGGGCGAGGGCATCCGGGGCGGGGGTCAGGTTCCAGCGCCCGTTCCATCGGCCCCGCGCATCGATCTGACCGCGCGTCAGCTCGCCGCCGAGCAACAGCAGTTGGAGCACCTGGATGAGGAACAGCGGCGAACAGGACCTGCCGTGCAGCACGCCCTGGACGAATCCTCGTATGTCGTCCGAGCGCGACAGCATCAGCATGTTGCGGACGAGCTCCCCGGCGTGCTCCTCGCGGACCACCCCGAGCGCAATCTCCTGAATCGCATCGACGCTGGCCGAGAGCTTCTCCTTGACGGCGCGCGTCTGATTGTCGTCGCTTGCCGGTCGGGCGGTGACCACCAGGGCGACAGGGAGCGCGCGGCGCCGCTCGTGCTCTTCGTCTCGAACCCGTTTCATCAGATACGCAAGCAGGTCGAGCGACTCGAGATCGATCCACTGGGCGTCCTCGATGACCAGGAGCACGGGACGGCGCCGGCTCAGCTCGAGGAATGCATCCGCAAGGTTTCCCTTGAGGCGCTCGTACCCGTGCCGGTCGGCGCTCGCTCGCTGGAGCAGACCCGAGGCCGTGCGCGGGGGGCTCCCCATTCCGGACACGGAGGGATCGAGTTCGGGAAGCCTCACCTCTCTCGTCGGCGCGAGGAGGTCGG
>JBAWAM010000526.1:0-1997 GCA_049589315.1 Myxococcaceae bacterium | reverse complement strand
CACCCCTCCTCCCCGACCGGCGGCTGTTCGTCCAATCGACTCTATCGTTCATGGTGGGAAGAGCGGATCTCCGGTACGTAGCCCGGACGAAGTCGAGGCATGAGCCCCTACGTTTGGATTCAAGTGCGAGGTCATCCGGATGAGACGTCTGTTTCGCCATGGCAGCATGTCCTTCGAGGGGTGTTTGGTCGCTGCAGCACTCCTGCTGGCGACCTTTCCGCTCATGTCGGGGTGCTCCAGGTCGTCATCGGGAAGCTCCAACGCCTCTTCATCGTCAGCGGTCACCCATGAGATTGCGTGTGCTCAGGGGGACTGGATCCACCATGAAATGACGGATTCCGGCTTCGCGCTTAGCTATCCGCCGGGCTGCTTCAGGCGTGAAGAGATTCTCAATGGTGTCGTGCTCAATCCGAGAACGGACGATTTCGGAGGAGTGGATCTCGTCGTCAACGAGATCGACCCGTCGGAGCTTCTACACCCGGTTCAACTCGACTGGGTCACTGGATTGAAGCAGGCCTCCTGGAGCTTTGGGCTCACCTCCATTCGCGTCGAGGCCAGAGCTCGGCTCGCACATTCGGTAGGAGCGGTCGTTGCGGATTCGGACCGGACACACCGGATCTTCTCGTGCTCATTCCCACAAGAGCAGGATGCAGGGATGCTTCCCCGAAAGGACGATCCACACCTCCGTGTGTGCGATCGGATTCGATCGAGTCTCCGCGAGCTGCCTTGAAGCGTTCGACGACGCTGCCAGTGCGTTTTCGTGCGCCGGAACTGGAGTTCTCCGCGAGCATGAAACCGCAGCCCGGGCCTGTTTGCGCCTACACCGGAGGGCAGTCCATCCTCGTCACATGAGACTCCTCTCCGCTCTCCTCGTACTCGCACCAGCGCTCGCGTTCGGACAGGTCCACGTCGAGTTCTCTCTTCCCAGCATCCGCTTCGAGCTTCCGCCTCCGGTCGTAGTGGTCACGCCCGGCGTTCAGGTCGTCGAGGACTACGACGAGGAGGTCTTCCTCATCGATGGCCATTACTGGTGCCACCGGGACGGCCGGTGGTTCCGCGCGCGCGATCACCGCGGCGGCTGGGTGGTGGTCGAGAGGAGATACGTTCCCGAGCGGCTCGTCTCGATTCCCCGGGGCAAGTACCGCCGCTACAAGCGGCACCACGACAGGCACGACGACCGACACCACGACCGGGATCGCGACCGGCGTTACGAGCGACGTCACGACCGGGACGACGACCGACACCACGGTCGGGATGACGACCGGCGTCACGAGCGTCGTCGTGACCGGGATGACGACAGGCACCACGACGTGAAGCGCGCCGGTCACAAGGACAAGAAGCACAAGGACAAGCACGACGACTGAGGCTGCAGCGCACGCGGCCAGACGTGCTACGCCACGCGCGTCTCTCTCGCCTCGGAGAAACCATGAAGCGCTTGCTGATCGCCGTCTCGCTGTTCTCGACCCTCTTCGTACTCCCCGCGCAGGCGGCGGAGCCCGCTGCGAAGCTCGATGGGAAGGCCGCGTTCGAGAAGCTCAAGGCGCTCGCGGGCGAATGGGAAGGACAGGCCGGGCACGGCAAGCAGAAGATGCCGGCCGCCGTCACCTGGCGCGTGGCGTCCGGTGGAAACGCGGTCATGGAGACGCTCTTCCCCGGCACCGATCACGAGATGATCTCGATGTATTACCTGAAGCGGAACGAGCTCGTGATGACGCACTACTGCGCGATGGGAAATCAGCCGCGCATGAAGCTCGACGTCGCGCGGTCGAACGCAGGTGAGCTCCACTTCGCCTTCGACGGCGGCGAGAACCTCGATCCCGCGAAGGACGCGCACATCCATTCGGGCGTCATCCGGGTGAAGGGCAACGGCGCAGTCGAGGCGGACTGGGCGATGTGGAACGGCGGCAAGGAGGCGGGCCAGACCCGATTCGTCCTCCAGCGGAAGTCCGCCGCCGCGAAGAACTGAGCCCGCTCAGCGGGCGCGCGCGGACGGACGC
>JBAWAM010000525.1:0-8494 GCA_049589315.1 Myxococcaceae bacterium | reverse complement strand
GTACGTGGTCTACGAGATGGGCGGCGACGTCGCTGGCGCGTCGGGCGCAGCACGAGGGACAAACACCGCGACGCTTGCAGGAGAACGCGACAAGGAGCTCGTCGCCGCATCCGGTGCAGCGGACGCGCGAGAAGCCGTTCGCGAGCACGCCACAGCCGAGGTACTCCTCCAACTCGCGGACCACGAACGTGGGAAGCCCGCCGCGGATGGCACTGTGAAGGGGCGTCTGCTCGGGATGTCGAGGGCGGTACCCGGCCGGCAGCGCTGCAGCCGCCGCGCCATTCCATCGCTCGTAGACGTGTCCCTTGTCAGGACACGCGTCTCTCCCCCGTCCCGCCTTCCGACCTGGGGTGGGTCTACCGTGGGGGTTCGGCCGCTTCTACCCATCCAGCGGGCGCGTGTCGGATGGCTGGCGCATGAGCAGCGACCGGTATCAGGCGCATGGTGCGCACGGACGGCGGGTCGATGAGCCTGAGCTCCTGGAAGAGTCGTTCGTGGGGGGACTCAGGCGTAGATCGGGAGCTTCAATCCCAGCTTCTTGATCAGCGCGTCGGCGACCTCGGAGGGCTTGAGCCCGGCCCGCACCGTCTCCGGCTCACCCTTGCCGCTGCCGGTGTACGTGAGCTGACCGGACTTCGGGTCGTACGAGAGCTCCGCGTCGAACTCGAGCGGCTCGTCGATCACGAAGTTGATCTTCCCGTCCTTCGACAGCTCGGGGCCCTTCAGCACGCCCCACTCGCCCTTGAACTCAGGATGCTTCTCGTCCATCACGCCTTCGCGCGCGTTCAGCACCCCGGTCATCAGGTCGGCGACCAGTGCCTTGCGGAAGTCGTCCGGGCTCTTGACCGACAGGTTCTCCACGAGGCCCGAGCCGTTGCCAGTGATCCGGAGCGTCTTCAGGTCGTCCGAGAACGCGTACTCGTAGCCGCTCTCCGCCGGGCCGCGGGTGACGAAGGTGTTCCCATGGGCCTGCGTCTGGAACGAATCACCGCCGAACCAGAGCTTGCCCTCGGCCTTCGCCACGTCCTCGACCAGCGCCTTGAGCTGCGCGCGGGTGGCAGCGGCTTCGGAGGTCGCGGCGACGGCGGGAACCTTGAGCTGCTGGCCGACCTTGATCAGCCCGTTCGCAGGCGCCTTGTTGAGCGCCATCAGCATCTTCGGGTCGATCCCCAGCTGACGCGCGAGGCCGTAATAGGTCTCGCCGGCCTTCACCACGTGGAAGGAGAGCGGAAGCGCCAGCTTCTGGCCCGCCTTGAGCTTGTTCGGGTCGCTCAGCGTGTCGCGGTTGTAATTGAAGAGACTGTTCGCGTCGGAGCCGACCTGGCGCGCAATCTTCGAGAGGGTGTCACCCGCCTTGACGGTGTACTGCAGGCCGGGCTCACCCCAGACGGTGCCCACCTGGACCCCGGCGAAGCTGAGCTTCTGCGCGGCGGGGGAGGTGGCGGCGGCAGTGGCAGTGACGTTGGAAATAGATGGCATGATGGGCACATTGTCCGACATCAACCTTCATGGTTGCTGTAAAGCCGTGTGACACCTTGACTTACCCGTGTCGTTTCCGATTACCTACCGGTCGGTAGGTCGATTGCACGGGAGGCATATGGGTCCCACGCCCCGAAAGGACGGAGACGGCGAGCGTTACCGCCGGATCCTGGAGACAGCGGCCAGACTCTTCTGCGAGCGCGGATACGACGCCACGTCGATGCAGGAGGTGGCGGACGCGTGTCGGCTGACGAAGGCCGGCCTGTACCACCACATCCAGAGCAAGGAGCAGCTCCTGCTCGCGATCATGTCCTACGGGATGGACATGTTCGAGCAGCGGGTCCTGGCGGAGGTGAAGGACATCGCCGACCCGGTGGAGCGGCTGCGCGAGTGCGTGCGCCGGAACATCCTGGTCGTCACCCGGGACATGAGCAAGGAGGTGACGATCATCCTCCACGAGCACGCCACGCTCACCGGCGAAGGTCGCGAGTACATCGACGGACGCAAGAAGAAGTACGTCGGCTTCCTCGAGGCGGCGATCTCCGAGGCGGTGCGCGAAGGAAAGATGCGCCCCATCGACCCGACCGTCGGCGCGTTCGCGCTGCTCGGGATGATGCTGTGGATCTACAAGTGGTACCGGCCCGACGGGCGCCTGCAGGACGAGGAGATCGCGGATCAGATGGTCGATCTCTTCTGCCTCGGCGCCCTCACGCCCAGCGGAGAGGCCGGAAACGAAGTCGTGAAGCTCTTCGGGAGACCAACATGAAGACAAAGGTCGGAATCGAGGCGATGGCGATCGCGGTGCCCCGTCGTTACGTGGACCTCGAGGACCTCGCTCGGGCACGTGGGGTGGATCCCGCGAAGTACACGGCGGGACTCGGCGGGCGCGAGATGATGGTCGCGGATCCGGGCGAGGACTCGGCGTCGCTGGCGGCGACCGCCGCGGCCAGGCTGCTCCGGAACAACAACGTGGACCCGCGCCGGATCGGCATGCTGGTGGTCGGGACCGAGACCGCGGTGGACCACTCGAAGGCGGTGGCCTCGCACGTCCAGGGCCTGCTTCAGCTTCCCCGGTCGATGCGGGTGTTCGACACGCAGCACGCCTGCTTCGGTGGAACCGCGGGCCTGATGGCGGCGGCGGAGTGGATCGCCTCGGGCGTCGGCGCGGGGAAGGCGGCGCTGGTGATCGCCACGGACATCGCGCGCTACGAGCGGCTCAGCCCCGGAGAGCCGACCCAGGGCGGCGCCGCGGTGGCGATGCTCGTCTCGCAGCGTCCGGATGTCCTCGCGTTGGATCTCGGCCTCAACGGCGTGTCCAGCGCGGACGTCTATGATTTCTGGCGGCCCATCGGTCGGCGCGAGGCGGTGGTCGACGGGCACTATTCGATCAGCTGCTACCTCGATGCGCTGACCGGCGCGTACCGCGGCTGGCGTGAGCTGGCCGTCGAGAAGGAGGTCATCCGCGCCGGCTCGACGCTCCCCAGCGAGCAGCTCGACCGCATCCTCTACCACGTGCCCTTCTGCAAGATGGCGAAGAAGGCCCACGCGCAGGTGCGCCGCTGCGATCTCGAGGACCAGAACCCGTCGCTGGTGTGGTCCGACGAGCTCGATGCGCAGGCGCGGTCCGCGGAGAACTACGCGAAGCAGGTCGCGCCGTCGCTGACGCTGAACACGCGGGTCGGCAACGCCTACACCGCGTCCCTCTACCTGGCGCTGGCGGGACTGCTGAACGAGCAGGGCGAGGACCTGGCCACGCGTCGGATCGGCCTGTTCTCGTACGGCAGCGGCTCGTGCGCGGAGTTCTTCTCTGGCGTGGTCAGCGAGGGCGCGGCCCATCGGCTGGCGAACGCGGAGATCGAGACCGTGATGGCTGCCCGCGAACGGATCAGCATCGAGGAGTACGAGAAGGTCCTGGCGTCGCACCAGCCCGAAGAGGAGGCGAAGCCCGCACCGGGAACGTTCCGACTCGGCGCGATCAAGGAGCACCGCCGGGTGTACCTGACCGGCTGATTCCATTCTTCGTGCGAGGAGTCCCTTTGGGAGTTGGGGATGAACCCGACCCGCGAACCCGGCGTCACCGGCCGGCGTTCGGAATGCAGCGATCCACGCCCTGAACGGTCTCGCAGCGCTGTCCCTCCGGGCAGTCCAGGGCGCACGGATCCGGCTTTTTCTCCGGGGCGGGCTTCGGGTTGTCTTTGGCGCTGATTCCCCTGAAGAAGCGCGGGTCATCCTTCACCGCTTCCGGAACGGGCGGGCCATCGCTGTACGCGCGTGGCGGCAGCGGATCGCCGCCGTGGGCGCAACCGGTGAGTCCGACCGACACCGCCAACGCAACTCCGAGCAGGACCTCTCGCATGCTTCACCTCTCGCCTGGGGCGGCCTGACAACCGCAAAGCTTGAACAGTAACCCTTCGATCACCAGCCGACCCCCTGGCGGGCGCACGGGATGAGTAGGTCACGCCAGACCCTCTATTTGCACAGCGCCACGCTGCTGCTGGACGGCAAAGTGCTGGTCTCCGGCGGACGGAACGTCGTCGGAGGACATGCGGACGCGCAGCCCTACCACTGGCCGCGAGTCATCTACCCGCCCCCTCACCATCCGCTCCGGTCAGTGAAGGGGCGTTGAGTCTCGGAATGTGGCGAGGAGGTCGATCTCGGCCCGGTCCGGATCGGTGAAAGGACCGGCGGCGCGCATCAAGGCGAGCGAGGTCGCCGGGAGCTTCGTCGGATCGAGGCTCTCGAGGATTCGACGCTCTCCGTCGGTCATGCCGTACGCGTGGAGAAGCTGCGCCTCGAGCCGCTTGCCCAGCGCTTCCATCGGCCGATCGGAGGCGAGGGGCATGGTGAGGAGGAAGGCATCGAGCTGCGATCCCTCCGCGATCGGCGGCAGGCCGTGAACCATGTGCCACTCGGCCAGGAATCGCGGGTGTGTCCCACGGAAGGGCCACTGCGCAAGCGCCCAAAGCGCGCGACAGATCTGGACCAACGTCGGGCGCTCGAGGTGCGCCGGCAATTTGGCGTAGAGCTCCACACGCGGTCGGTGGGTCGATGTCTCCGGAGAGCCCTGCGCGCGTGACGACATGCCGGCAGTGACGAGCAGATGAAACGGGATGCGCCTGGCGAAGTAGATGAAGACGTCGATGTGCGGTGTCCCGGGCTCTTGTTGTTCGCGCGGCACGTGAAAGACCGAGTCGCACGGTCCGAGAACATCCTTGATTGCGTCGTGGAATCGCTGCGCAGCTGCGTCGTCGTCGTTCTGGTCAGCCACGCCACGAGCATAACGTGGTTGCAGGGGAGTGCCTCGTGGCTTCCTCCACGACTCCCCTCGCGCGAGATAGGTCAATGCGGCGCGCGCGTCTGTGCGCATCGCGTGCGTTCAGAAACACTTGGTGCGGCCGCTGGCCCGCGCGGAGCCGTCTGGCCACCAATCACGATACGTCCCACGCCGCGATTGCCTGGCGCTCGAGCGCGCCCAACGGCGTCCTCCCACTCCGTCGGAAGCAGTGCGGTCGGAGGCGTGCGTCCGTGCGCGGGCTGCATCGACGCGGTGTGCTACCACGCAGGGTAGCGAGCACGTGGACTCGAAGGCAGCGTGTTGGTACCGGAGCTTCGATCGCTCTCACTCCGCAGCTCGCCTTCGAGTCTCGTGTTCGCCGAGGCACGGCCATGTGAGAGTCCGCACATGGACCACTCCGACGCCCTCGACGCTTTCAATGAATTCCTGCGCGCCCGCCACAAGTCGCTCGAGGCGCTCACACCGGCCGAGGGCCTGTCAACGATGCTGAGCTTCTACCGAAAGGTTCGCGCCGCGGACTGCAAGGAGGCTTCCGACGAAGACATGCTGCTCTTCCAGTGGGGCACGCATGATTGGGGCGACGGCCCCCGCTTCGAGCTCGACATCACTCGGCAGTTCATGCCCGGCGAGGACGAGGGCGTATGGCAGCTTTCGCTTACCTTCGTGTTCGAGCCCGACGCGGAGCTCGAGGAGCTCGGTTCCGGGGACGAATGGTGCCACAACCGGGAAGAGCTCGAGGACTTCGCGGAGGCGCTGAACGAGTCGGAAGCGCTCGCTGCGGTCGGAGAGCGCAAACCCGCGGACGTGGAGCTGGACTTCAATGACGCGGAGTAGGCAACGCGTCCGGTGGCGACACTCGAGTGAGAGGGGCCCGCGGGCTCCGTAGCGGCAGAGAGTCTCCAGGCCAGTGCGGTCGTTTTCGTGGACCCGGGTATTGGCGTGGAAGCTGAAGCCGTCGAGGGTGGCGCACCGGGTGTTCGCGGGCGGTTCGCCGGCGCGCTGCGTGGCTCCGGGCACCAGCTCGCGAGGCTCCGCGGCGGGAAGTGGTGCGAGGTGTCGGCAGGGACCTGAGCATCTTCGGACTCTGGGCTGCCGATACGAACACCTGGTTCGCCGTCGGCACCGACGCCAACAACACAGGCGTCATCTACCGCGGCACGCGCTGAATTCCACGCTGGAGCTCCGGAAGCAGCGGACGGGCCCGAGGCAATGCCCGGCAAGCGGACGTTCAGGCGCCTTGCCATCCACGCGCGATAAGCAGCGCCGATCGAAATAGCGTCGACGCCGCATTGCCAGAACGCTTGGCGGTATCGCCAATAACCTTGGCTAAATAACCAATTCCGCTGGCGAATTCACCAAGAGGATTGGTAGAGTGGCGCCGTGCTCGAAGAGGGTTCTCAGCTCTTTGGTACTTCGACCCGCACTGCGGTGCTCGTGGCCATCCGTCTGCTCGAAGAAACCTATCCCAGCGAGTTGGCGGATCTGATCGGCGTACGCCCATACACCGTCCAATCCATTCTGGCGTCGCTCGAACGGGAAGCGATCATCGTCAGTCGGTTGATGGGGCGCACTCGTACGGTCACACTGAACCCTCGATACTTCGCGCACGCCGAGCTCAGCGCGCTGCTCTGGAAGCTCGGAGAGCACGATGTGGACCTCCAGGCCAGGCTCGCCGCGAGACGGCGCCGTCCCCGCCGCGCCGGCAAGCCGGGGCTCTCGTGATCGGGCCCACGTCGTCGCTAACGGACATTGCCTTCGCCGTGTGCACGGCACTGGATCGCAAGGGCTTCCACGCAGTGCTCACTGGCGGAAGCGCGGCGACCTACTACGCGCCGGAGGCGTACCAATCAGGAGACCTCGACTTTGTGATCACCCTCAAGGGAAAGGAAGGCGACGCGGCGCTGGCTGCGCTCGGCTTCACCAGGAAGGGAGACTTCTACCGTCACCCTCGTTCGCACTTCCTTTTGGAGTTTCCGAACGGGCCACTGGCGGTGGGTGACGACTTGATCAAGAGCTGGAGCACCGTCCGCCGTGACGACGAGGTGCTGTACATCCTGTCACCCACCGACTCATGCCGTGATCGACTCGCTTCCTTTCTCTTCTGGAACGACTTCAGCGGCCTGGAACAAGCGATCGCCGTCTTCCACGCACAAGCGAATGAGGTGGACCTCAACGTGATGGAGGACTGGTGCCGACGCGAGGGTCACAGCCAGAAATTCCGCCTCTTCGCGTCACGCCTTGGCGCCCCGACCTGACGATTGCTGGTGCCGGGGAGGGCAGGGTGTCATGGACCTCGAGCACGTCGAACAGCTCGAGCGTGATGGCGGTGATGTCCTCGACCGCCGTGCCGCCCGCGAACTCGAGAAAGAACGTTCCGCGCTCGATGTGGAGGCGGACGGGCTCGGGAATCACAGACGGTGAGTCTGCCGGAGGTGCTGAAGGAGCGCATCGCTCGTCCGGAACACGATGTCGAGCACGTGTTCGAAGCCTTCCGGGCCGCCGTAGTAGGGATCCGGCACCTGACCGTCCGCGGGTTCGGGATCGAACTCGCGGAAGAGCGCGATCCGCTCTGCATGCGTCCCCGGTGGATCCAACTTTCGCGCGTTCTCCAGGTTCGAGCGGTCCATCGCCAGAACGTAATCGTAGGAGGCGAGGTCCGCGGACGTGAGCTGCCGCGCCCGCTGGCCTGAGATGTCCACCGACCGCTGCTTCACCGCAGCGCACATGCGGGCGTCCGGCGGTTTACCCACATGCCAATCGCCGGTCCCTGCAGAGGCAATCTCGAAGTGCTCTTCCAGACCGGCCTCCTTCACCTTGTGCCGGAACACGCCTTCGGCGACGGCGCTCCGGCAGATATTCCCCAGACAGACGAAGAGAACCCGAATTCGACGTTGCACCATGCGGTGAAGTCTAGCCCCTCACCGCGCCCGGCGTTCGCCTGCGTGAACCGCGCGCGCTTCGATCGTCGCCCCTTCCTTCGGCCGACCCTCGACCTCCCCGAACTGCGCCACGCACACGTCCCGCACGCATCCTCGCAACCAACGATGCGCGGGGTCGGCCTCCATTCGGGGATGCCAGAGCATGGACACCGTCACCTGCGGCGCGGGAACGGGAAGGGCGAAGGCAAGCAGGCCCTGGCGTAGGCCCAGGGTATGGCGGTCGGGAACGGTGGCGATCAGGTCGGAGGCGCGCGCGAGCGCCAGCGCGCCGCCGAATCCACCGACGATCGTTACGATTGCGCGTTCGAGACCAAGCGCCGCGAGTGCGTCATCGACCGCGCTCCTTTCGATCCCGCGTCGCGAGACCACCGCATGCCGGCCTGCGGCGTAACGCGCCGGCGTCATCTTGCCTCGCGCCAATGGATGTCCGGCGCGCACGACACCGACGAAGCGGTCGCGGAACAGCGCGCGCATGCGCACTTCCGGCCCCGTCGTCTCGCCGACCACGCCGGTTTCGAGATCGACGGCGCCGTCGCGGAGGGGCGCGCTGTCCTTGTCGAGCTTCTGCAGGAATCGGAGGCGCACGCCGGGTGCTTCTCTCTCGACGCGTGCCAGAAGTGCAGGACCGAAGGTTTCGACGAAGCCGTCACTGGTGCGCAGCGTGAATGTGCGTGCGAGCTTCGAGAGGTCGAGTGTCTTCGTCGGACGCAGCACCGCTTCGGCCTTCTCCACGAGCACGCCGACCTGATCGCGTAGTTCAAGCGCGCGCGGCGTGGGGACG
>JBAWAM010000524.1:0-5618 GCA_049589315.1 Myxococcaceae bacterium | reverse complement strand
TTCATCACTGCTTCTCACGGGGCTGGCCCTCTTCGCGGCCTGCGTCCACCGAGTACCGTCCGCCTCCGAGGCGTCCGCACCTGCTCCGATTCCGGTCGCGGACCCTGCGCCGCCGCTCATCGAGGCCGCCCCGGCCGTCGCCGTGCTGGACGCGTCGACGCCCGTGGAGGCTGTGCAGCCCGTGCCGGTCGCGCACGTGACCCGGGCGCCTGCGACGGCGGAATCAGCGAGTCCCGCGCCCACGGGGACGGACGCCGAGGACGCACAGGAGGAGGCCGAGGACGAGGCCGCGGGACCGGACGAAGGCGCCGCCGAAGAGGAGGTCGCCGAGGACGTGCCCGAAATTCGTCCCGACGGACCGGTCTACACCGCGGACATCGGCGACGAAGACCTGGCCCGGATGTGGAAGGAGCAGCTCGAGGCGCTCGGGTCGATTTCGGTCGGCTACGTCCACCAGGGGCGGCTGATCAACGGGCAGCAGTTCCCCCTGAGCGACGACTGGAAGGTCGTCGATCTGCCCCGCACCTGGGCCACGCAGGAGACGGTCGACTATCTGGCCTCGGCGATCCGCAAGGTGAAGGCGCAGTACCCGGGGGCGCCGCCGCTTCGGGTGAACCAGATGAGCGCCCCCGAGGGCGGTCACCTCCGCCCCCACAAGAGCCACCAGAACGGGCGCGATGTCGACCTCGGCTTCTACTACCCGACCGCGGAGCCCATCCGGGTCCGTGAGCGGGAGAAGTACATCGACGTCGCGCTCAACTGGGCGCTGGTCCGCGCGCTGATCACCGAGACCGACGTCCAGATGATCCTCGTCGACCGCCGGATCATCAACGTGCTGTACAAGCACGCCCTGGAGATCGGGGAGAACAAGGAGTGGCTCGACTCCGTCTTCCGGGCTGGCGCCCACTCCATCGTGCGGCACGCGCGTCGGCACCGCGACCACTTCCACGTGCGCTTCTACAACCCGCGCGCCCAGGAGCTGGGGCGTCGCATCGTGCCGCTGCTCGCCCAGCGCCCCGAGCAGAACATCGTCATGCACCGGGTCCGCAGGGGCGACACGCTCGGCGCCATCGCCTCCCGGTACAACGCCTCCGTGAAGGCGATCCAGCGGGTGAACCGGATGCGGGGCAGCTTCCTGCGGGTGGGGCAGGTGCTCAAGGTCCAGTTGCGCGGACCGTGCACCCGGTGTCCCCTGCCCCCGCCGGTCGTCGTTCCGAAGCGCCGGCTGCCGCCTCCGGACGTCATCGCGGACATCTCCTCGCCTCACGCCGGCTGAGCTTGCCCGGTCGCGAAGAGGCCGGGCTCGTGGACGATGCAACCCCCCGGAACTGCTGGCCTCCCCACCGAATTGACGGGCACGAACGTTATCCGTTGTGAGATTTAGGCTAAATCCGACGAAATTTGATGTTGATATTTCCTTGGTTGGCTCAGATATACGACCGAGTTTCCGGAACGGATGACCCGCTCCGGAGTCGGCGAACGGGCCGCGCAGCAACCCAGGAGACGTCATGGACCCCAAAGGACTTCGGGATTTCCTCGAGATTCCCTACGATCAGCTCGAGGAGATGAACCTCAAGGTGAAGGAAGAGCGCCTCCGCCGGGTGCCCATGGACACCCTGCGTGAGCAGCGGACGCGCTATCTCACGGACGAAAAGCGGATCAAGGCGATCACCGTGTGTTTCACCGACCTCGAGGGTCGGTTGCACATGCTGGACTACGACAAGAAGTTCCTCCTCAAGTCGCAGGACAACCTCACCTTCGACGGGTCCTCGATCCGCGGCTTCTCCCAGCAGGCCGAGTCGGACCTGCGCCTGGGCATCGACTGGAGCGCCTTCTACTGGCTGCCTTCGGACATCTTCGGCCCCGGCAAGGTGCTGGTGTTCGGCGAGGTGCTGGAGCGAGACGGAACGCCGTACCACGCCGACATGCGCTCGCGCCTGAAGCTGATGGCGGAGGAGCTCTACAAGAAGGACGAGACGATCATCCACGCCGCCCCGGAGATCGAGGGCTTCCTGTTCAAGGGCCGCGACGCGGAGCGTCACTTCCACGAGACCGGCAAGTTCGAGCTCGTCTCCACCGGCGGCTACTACCACGTGCTCCCCGGTGACATACTCCGCAAGTTCATCGACCACGCGGCTGAAGGGCAGCGGGCGATGGGCTTCCAGAACGAGAAGGACCATCCGGAGGTCGCGCCCAGCCAGTTCGAAATGAACTTCAGCTACAGCGAGGCGCTGATCGCCGCCGACCAGGTCCAGCTCTACAAGCTGCTCTGCCGGCAGATCGGCGCGCAGATGGACGTGACCGCGTCGTTCCTCCCCAAGCCGGTGACCGGCGTGAACGGCAACGGCATGCACACCAACCTGTCGCTGTCGCGCGGAGGGCGGAACCTCTTCCACGACAAGAACGGACAGGACGGGCTGTCGGAGACGGGCTGGGCCTTCGTCGACCGCATCCTCAACAACGCGAACGACATCTGCCTCGTCCTCAACCCGAGCGTGAACGCCTACCGCCGGCTGGACCCGCACTACGAGGCGCCCAACCAGATCAAGGCCAGCGCGAACAATCGCGGCGCCATGGTCCGCATCCCGTACGCCAACGAGCGCTCGGCCCGCGTCGAGGTCCGCTCGGTGGCCCCGGACGCGAACATGTACATGGTGCTCTACATGCTCATCCGCACCGGACTCGAGGGCCCGCAGTCGCAGGATGACGAAAGCAAGCGCAGCCGGACCCGCTTCCTCCCGGACAACGTGTACGACGCCATCCGACCTTTCAAGAGCAGCAACTTCGTCGCCCAGATCCTCGGCGAGGGGCTTCAGGGCAAGTACGCCGAGCTGAAGCTGGCCCAGGCGGAGCGCTGCCCGAAGCTGCTCGGCACCCTCATCAAGACCTCGGAGATCCAGTTCCACCACGAGGTCACCAACCAGTCCCTCTGGAACCACTTCTAGTAGGGACTCGGCGGCGGTCATGGACCCGTGCGACACTGGGGCGCCATGACCGCACCGATACTGGGCATCGACTTCGGGACGACCAACACCGCGGCCTGCTTCTTCGATCGGAACGGGAAACTCCGCCTCGTTCCGGTCAAGGACAAGACCTTCATGATGCCGTCGGTGGTGTGGCTCCACGCCGCGGACAAGGCGCTGGTGGGGCCCGCGGCCCGGACGCAGATCATCGATGACCCGCAGCACACCGTCTTCGGCGCGAAGCGCTTCCTCGGCCGGCGGTTCCAGTCGGAGTACGTCACCCAGCACAAGGACCGGTTCGCCTTCCAGCTCGTGGAGGGGCCGGACGGCTACTGCGCGGTCCACGCCTACGGCCACATCCGCCCACTCACCGAAGTCGCGCACCTGGTCATCCGGCAGATCGTCTCGCACGCGAGCGTCGCTGCCGGCGAACCGCTGACCGAGTGCGTCCTGACGGTGCCGGCCCACGCCAGCGTTCGGCAGCGGGAGGCGGTGCGGTTCGCCGCGGAGAAGGCCGACCTTCGGGTACGGGCGATTGTCAACGAGCCCACCGCGGCGGCGCTCTACTACGCGAACCTGCGCAACCCCGAGCAGAACGTGCTGGTGTTCGACTTGGGCGGCGGCACCTTCGACGCGACCCTGATGTCGGTGCAGAACCGGATGGTGAAGGTGCTGGCCACCGGAGGTGATGCCTTCCTCGGCGGCGCCAACTTCGACGAGCGGATCGTCGAGGTGCTGGTGGACGACTTCAAGGCGAAGCACGGAGTCGATCTGCACGAGAACAAGGTGGTGATGCAGCGGCTCGTCTTCGCCGCGGAGTCCGCGAAGGTCGCGCTCAGCCGCGCGGAGCGCACGCAGATCCGGGTGCCCTGCATCGCCCAGAAAAACAGCGCGTTCATCGACCTCGACTTCGAGCTCACCCGGGAGCGGCTGGAGCAGCTCACCGTTCCGCTGATCGAGCGGACAGTCTCGGCCTGCGACGACGTCCTTCAGCGCGCCGGGGTGTCGTCGGACCAGGTGGACGAGCTGGTGCTGGTCGGTGGGCAGACCCGCATGCCCGCCATCCGCGACCGCTTCACCCACTTCAAGCGGTTCTCCTCGGAGAAGGACGTCCACCCCGACCTGGGCGTGGCGATCGGCGCGGCGATCCTCGGGCGAAACCTGGCGCGCGGCATGACCGGGCTCGCCGACGTGGTGCCCATGCCGATCAGCATCATGCTGCCCGGCGGGGCGACCCACGAGGTGATCCCTGCGAATACCCCCGTCCCGTGCACGAAGACGGTCGCCCTGGAGGGCTTGCCGCCCTGGAATTCGCCGGTGCCGGTGGTCGTCTTCGAAGCCCTCGACACCACCAGCACCGACCGGGAGCTGCTCGGCACCGTCCACGTCGGCCCCGAGTGGCGGGTGGGCAATGCCGGGACGCCCCAGCTCGAGCTCACCATGGGTCAGGACTTCGTGCTCAAGGCGCGGCTCGTCGCCCCCAACCGGGCCGCCCCGGTGCAGATCGTGGATCCCCGGCCCCAGGCACGGGCCTGATCCACACAGGCGTGGTACATTCGGACCCGCTCCGCATGCCCCTCTGTCCCACCTGTTCCCGCGCCGTCGCCGATGGGCTCGAGCACTGTCCCTCGGATGGAACGAAGCTCGCGCCCGCACCTGCGTGGATCGGCCGGGTCCTCGGTGAGAGGTATCGGCTCAAGTCGCTCCTCGGCGAAGGGGGCATGGGCACCGTCTACCTCGCCGAACACGTCGTGCTGGGGAAGCCGTTCGCGGTGAAGGTCCTGCGCGAGGAGTACTCCCGCGATGAGGAGCTGGTGCGCCGCTTCCAGCTCGAGGCGATCGCCGCCAGCAGGATCGGCCAGGAGAACATCGTCGACATCACCGACTTCGGGCGCACCCCGGAGGGGTCGCTCTACTTCGTGATGGAGCACCTGGCCGGCCGGAGCCTCCTCAAGGCGATCCAGCACTTCGGCCCGCTGCGGGTCTCCCGCGCGATCCCGGTGCTGGTGCAGATCTGCAAGGCGCTCGCGGCGGCGCACGCACGCGGGATCGTCCACCGCGATCTCAAGCCGGAGAACGTGATCCTGGTCCCGCGCGAGGACGGCTCGGACCTGGCGAAGGTGCTGGACTTCGGCATCTCGCAGGTGGTCGGCGTGCGGGAGGGCGAACGCATCACCCGCGTCGGCGTGGTGCTGGGCACCCCCGAGTACATGGCCCCCGAACAGATCGAGGGTCGGAGGATGGATCACCGCGTGGACGTCTACGCGCTGGGGATCCTCGCGTACGAGGCGCTCACCGGCTCGGTTCCCTTCCACGGCAGCTCGCCCGTGGCCGTCCTGGTGAAACACCAGAACGAGCAGCCGCAGCCGCCGACGAAGCGGAAACCGGACCTCCTCCTGCCTGACGGGCTCGAGGCGCTGATCCTGTCGATGATGGAGAAGGATCCCGCGAAGCGGCCGCAGACCATGCAGGAGGTCGCCCAGGCGCTCGCGAAGCACGACGGCGGGATCGCTCCGACGCGGCAGCCCGTCCTGCGCATCGAGCAGACACCCGAGCCGCTTCGCATCGAGCCGCTTCCGACCGTGCCTCCGGCGGCCGCGGCTCCGCCCCTCGCTCCGGAACCGATCGTTCCGGAGCGAAGGTCCCCGTCCTCGC
>JBAWAM010000523.1:0-2110 GCA_049589315.1 Myxococcaceae bacterium | reverse complement strand
CCATCGCCTCGTACGGGGTGAAGTGCGAGCTCCAGAGTTCGAAGAACTCTGCTTCGGGGATGTCGCCGCCCAATACGGCGCATACCTCGCGGCGGATGCCCTCCCTGTCGAGCGCGCCCCGGTTGATCGCGTCCGACAGCGGTCCGGACAGCGCCAGCGCGACTTGCTCGAACGACCCGCCGGTGCGCTCCGCGAGCCGCTGGCACAGCAGGGCGTTGTCGTGGAACACGAGGACGTTTCCGAGATCGAGGACGACGACCCGGATGTGTGGAGTCGGCATATCGGCAGGCTATCAGCAGGCCACGGCACGTGCCCGCTGCGGAGGAGAGTGACGGGTGGTCGCCCGGCGATGGCGCGTACACCGCGTAGAAGCCGTCCGGCTCGGCGGTCGCCGGAGGGCAGGCATTCAAAAAATCCGCAACAGCTCACCACTCAGCTCGTCATCCAGTTGGACCCACTCTGGTGACGGAGCTTCCATGCGCATCACCCCGCTAATCCTCGTCCTGCTTTCTCTGCTCACCGCATGCAACGTCGAAAGCCCGAGCAACACGGGCGACCCCCCGCCCTGCGACACGGATTGCGGGCCCCCGCCCACCGGGATGTCGCTCGCCGTCGCCGATGCCTGGTCCACCAGGCGCCGGGCATCGCGGGACAGGGTTCGCATCCACGTCTCGTTCGAAATCGCCAACGGGGCACAGGCCGAA
Source organism: Myxococcaceae bacterium (assembly GCA_049589315.1). Taxonomy (GTDB): domain Bacteria; phylum Myxococcota; class Myxococcia; order Myxococcales; family Myxococcaceae; genus JBAWAM01. Next base: position 1,406 of record JBAWAM010000523.1, on the reverse strand, counting down.
CCAGTCCAGCTCGGATTCCCGCTCTTCTCGATCAGGACACAGGACGGGCTTGAGCTCCGCGCGGTCGCCAGCGACGACGCCTGCCCGAGCGAGGCGAGCCTCCTCGCCGGCGCGAGCAGACGCTGTACGATGATCTTCGAGGCCAACCAGGCCACGACCCCCACGCTGCTCCGCTACGAGTTGCCGAAGGTCGAGGGGGACACGGTGACGACGCGAACTGCCGAGGCGCCGATCGTCCAGTTCAGACCGTGCACCCCGTGCGGAGACACCTGCGTCGACCTCCTCAGCGACGAGAAGTACTGCGGTGCGTGCGACGTCATCGTGCAGGGTACCAGGGCAACCTGTGTGGCCGGCACGCCCGTGTGTCCTGACAATCTGACCTTCTGCGCAGGGGACCTGTATGGCTACGGGCAGCGTTGCGTGGACATCTCCACCAGCACGGACGATTGCGGCGAATGCGGCGCCCCCGTGTACGGGGGAATGTGCAGCGGAGGCACTCCGCAGTGTCCCGAAGACGAGATTCTGTGTCCCGCCAGGGCAACGTCGTCGAAAGGGACGATATGCGTGGACCCGACGTCCACCGAGACCTGCGGCGCATGCGGCAAGTACTGCCCCTACAACAACTCGCCCTACGTCACCAAGAGCTGCGTCTCGGGCCGCTGCGTCGGTCGGGTAGCCAATGAGTACAACGACGGCAGGACGTGCGACGAGGTCTGCGCCAGGGCCGGCTACGACCGGTGTACCGGGCCCACAGTCGGGGGATTTGCCTGCTCCGAGCGTTTCCAACACGCCTCGGTCACTTGTCATTGCGATGGCGAGCCGAAGTCGCGCTGACCTCACGTCCATCGGACCGGCAAGCTCTGGTGGAGGTCTTCCGGCGGCGAGAATTCGACTCGTGGACGCGCATCGAGGCACGCACCCGCGCGACGGCACGGCTCGAATGAGCCGAACCCTCTTCTGGGTCGCAACCGACCCGCACTCGACCCTCATCCCCCTCGGCAGCGGCCCCGAGCCAGCGGAACTGTGGACGAAATCTCCCGCTCAGCGGGAACCTGCGTCCACAGTTCGTGAGTCTCCAGAAACCAGCGAAGCTGCGAGCGCCGTTGCGGTGGGAACAGCCTTCTGACGAGCGAACTCGTCGGCCTTGAAGTCGATCTCGCTCGCGTGGCGCGGGTTCACGCGCTGCAGGAGCAGGAAATCCCTGTGGGTCAGGCCCTGGACGAGGTAGCGGGTCTCTAGCCCGCACCGACGAGCTGAGCAGGCGAGTCTTCAAGCGCCGCGGCGGGAGAGTCGCCGCGATCTCCCGAGTTCGATCGCGCGCGCCGGCTTCTTCTTCGCGGGACCTATCGGATCCGGACACAGCTCGCGCAGCTTGCACGTCCCGCATTCGGCGCCGGACCACACCG
>JBAWAM010000522.1:0-2534 GCA_049589315.1 Myxococcaceae bacterium | reverse complement strand
GACGGGTCGCGGTCTGGTACTCCACGTGCGAGGTGGAGATGGTGATGCCGCGCTCCCGCTCCTCCGGGGCCTTGTCGATCATGTTGTAGTCCATGGCGGTAGCGCCGCCGGACTTCGACAGGACCTTGGTGATGGCCGCGGTGAGGGTCGTCTTGCCGTGGTCAACGTGACCGATCGTGCCGATGTTCACGTGCGGCTTGCTTCGGTCGAACTTCTCCTTGCTCATCGCATCTCCTTCGGTGCTGCCTGGAACGTGTGAATCAGTACCCGTGCATCCGGGTGACCATCTCCTGCTGCTTGTTCGCCGGGAGCGGGGCGTAGTGGCTGAACTGCATCGAATATGTGGCGCGGCCCTGGGTCCGGCTGCGCAGGTCGGTGGCGTACCCGAACATCTCAGCCAGGGGCACGGTCGCTTCGATCGCCTGCACCCCGTGGCGCGGGTTCATCGCGTGGATCTTCCCGCGCCGCATGTTCACGTCGCCGATCACCTCGCCCATGAAATCGTCGGGCGTGACGATTTCGCACTTCATGATCGGCTCGAGCAGCGTGGGATCGGCCTTGCGGCAGGCGTCCTTGAACGCCATCGAGGCGGCGATCTTGTAGGCGACCTCGCTGGCGTCCACGTCGTGGAACGACCCGTCGTACAGTTCGACCTTGATGTCCACCGTCGGATAGCCGGCGAGCACGCCGTTGCCGGTGGCCTCCTGCACGCCCTTCTCGATCGCCGGGATGAACTCCTTCGGGATCACCCCGCCCACGATCTTGTTCTCGAAGGCGAAGCCCTTGCCTGGCTCGTTGGGCATCACCCGGAGCCAGACGTGGCCGTACTGGCCCTTGCCGCCGGTCTGACGGATGTACTTGCCCTCGGCCTCGGCGGAGAGGGTGATTGTCTCGCGGTAGGCCACCTGAGGCTTGCCGACGTTCGCCCCGACCTTGAACTCGCGCAGCAGGCGGTCGACGATGATCTCCAGGTGCAGTTCGCCCATTCCGGCGATGATCGTCTGGCCTGAATCCGGATCGGTCCGCACCCGGAACGACGGATCCTCCACCGACAGCTTCTGCAGCGACGTGCCCAGCTTCTCCTGGTCTACCGTCGTCTTGGGCTCGATGGCGATGTCGATCACCGGCTCGGGGAACTCCATCTTCTCGAGGATGACCGGGTTGTTATCCGCGCAGAGAGTCTCGCCGGTGACCGTGTTCTTGAGGCCCACCACCGCGCAGATGTCGCCGGCGTAGCATTCGGTGATTTCGTCGCGCTTGTCCGCGCGCATCTGCAGCAGGCGCCCGACGCGCGACTTGACCTCCTTCACCGAGTTGTACACGTACGAGCCGGACTCCAGCTTGCCCGAGTACACGCGGATGAAGGTGAGCGTCCCCACGAAGGGGTCATTCATGATCTTGAAGGCCAGCGCGCTGAAGGGGGCCTTGTCGCTGGTTTCGCGGACGACGTCGTTCCCCTTCGGGTCCTTCCCGTGGACCGGGGGCACGTCGATGGGCGAAGGGAGGTAGTCCACGATCGCATCCAGCAGCGGCTGCACGCCCTTGTGCTTGAACGCCGAACCGCAGAACACCGGGAACAGGGTCAGGGCGATGGTGCCCTTGCGGATGGCGGCGCGGAGTTCGTCCCCGGTGGGCTCCTGCCCCTCGAGGTACTTCTCCATCAGCGCGTCGTCCTGCTCGGCGGCGGCCTCCACCAGCTTCTGGCGGTACTCACCCGCTTCGGCCCGCAGCTCCTCTGGGATGTCCACGACGTCGTACTTCGACCCGAGCTCGGAGTCCTTGAAGACGAGCGCCTTCATCTGCAACAGGTCCACCACGCCGTGGTGCCGGTCCTCGGTGCCCAGGGGAAGCTGCATCACCACCGGGTTCGCGGCCAGCTTGTCCCGGATGGTGCCCACCGACATGTGGAAGTCGGCCCCGACCCGGTCCATCTTGTTGATGAAACAGATCCGAGGGACCCGGTACTTGTTGGCCTGCCGCCAGACCGTCTCCGACTGCGGCTCGACCCCGTTCACCCCGTCGAACACCGCCACCGCGCCGTCCAGCACGCGCAGGCTGCGCTCCACCTCGATGGTGAAGTCCACATGGCCCGGGGTGTCGATGAGGTTGATGCGGTACTTCTGATCCAGGCGGCTCCAGAATGCGGTGATCGCGGCGGAGGTGATGGTGATGCCGCGCTCGCGCTCCTGGACCATCCAGTCGGTGGTCGTGGTGCCTTCGTGCACCTCGCCCATCTTGTGGATGGCGCCGGTGTAGAACAGGATCCGCTCAGTGGTGGTCGTCTTGCCGGCATCGATGTGCGCCATGATCCCGATGTTCCGGTAGCGCTCTAGCGGATACTCCCGTGGCATTGACGTCCTCCTTACCCGACCGCGAACCCTGTCAAAGAACACGGCCGCGACCCCTTCGGGCCGCGGCCAGATACAGCGAAGCTTCCAGCACTACCAGCGATAGTGCGCGAACGCCTTGTTGGCCTCGGCCATCTTGTGGGTGTCCTCGCGCTTCTTCACCGCGTTTCCGCGGTTGTTGGCGGC